>JBJTIX010000058.1:0-17562 GCA_046095205.1 Opitutia bacterium | reverse complement strand
GCGGCTACCTTTGCCCACGCGACCCCGAGGTCGTCGATGCCATCCATCTCACCCGCGCGCAGCTGATGCTGGCGGCGGGCAACATGGAGAAGGCGCGGTTGGCGGCGGAGGACCTTCTGCGCGAGGCGCCGGCCAGCCCCCTCGCGCGCGAAGCCACCCGGACGCTCGCCCTGGCCGCGTGGAACGAAGGGTCCTTCCGCCTCGCCGCCACCCACCTCACCGCCCTCGCCGAAGGCACGCAGGGGGCACGCAGCGACAGCCTCCGCGTCGTCTCAGCCGACTGCCTCTTCCTTGCGCGCGACTTCACCCTGGCGGAGAAAACCTACGCCGCGGTGCAGTCGCAGACGACGGACCCCCGCATCGCGACGGACGCCTTCCACCAGCGGGTCCACTGCCTTCTGCTGCAGGGGGACGATCCGGTGCTATGGAAGCGCGCCACCGAGCTCGTCGAAGATTCCTCGCGCGGCCAGAGCCGCGTCACGCCCGACGCGCGCTGGATGGCCGTGTGGAACATCGTGGACGCGGTCCGTCGGGCCGGCCAGCCTTCGGAGGCGTCGCGCATCCTGGTCCGACTGCAACCCTCGCTTGTCGGCGTCAGGGCCGACTACGCGATCCGCTTCGACTGGCAGCGGGCGCTGATCGCGCTAGCCCAGCGCCAGCGGCAGACGGCGGCGCAGGTGGCCGAACGCATCGGACAGACCCTCAGGTCGCTGCCGGGCGACGCGCCCGCCGACCTCAGGTCCGAACTCCCCAGCCTGCTCGGACAGGTCGAGCTTCTCAGGATCAGGGCCCTCACGGGCGCCGAAGGCGAGACGCTGACGGCAAAGAACCGCGATGAGCTCAGGAAGCTGCGCAAGGACTACGGCAAGACCGCAGCGGCGGCCTCCTCCTACCTGTTCGAAGGGCGCGAACTTTCCCGCCTCGGACTCCATGCCGAGGCGCAGGCGATCTTCACCGAACTGGCCGACGGATACCGTAACG
This sequence comes from Opitutia bacterium, assembly GCA_046095205.1. Lineage (GTDB taxonomy): Bacteria > Verrucomicrobiota > Verrucomicrobiia > Opitutales > UBA953 > UBA953. Next base: position 16,581 of record JBJTIX010000058.1, on the reverse strand, counting down.
TCACGGAGCTTCGCGAGTTCTCCAGGCTGGGCCTCTACGAGGCGGCCGAACAGGCCGCCCTGCTCGCCTCCGCCGCGGGAATGGACAAGCTGCTCGAAGCCGTCGAGCTGCTGGAACGGTTCGCGGAAACAGGACCGAGCGGACCCCTGGCCTTCCATGCCGCGCTCCGGAGGTCCGAGATGCTGAGATCAATGGGTGATTTCGACAAAGCCCTGCGGGTCGTGGAGGACCTGATCCGGGACGCACCCTCCGATCCTTCGCGCCCCAGGGCCGAGATGGCCCGCGGCGACTGCCTACTCGGACTCGCGGAATTAAGGCGAATCGGCCCCCTCGGCATGGTCGATCGTCAGAGGGCCGCGCGCGCGGCCGCCGCCTACGAACGCGTGGCCGAAACCTGGGGCAAGGACTCCCCCGAGATACGCATCGAGGCCCGTCACAAGCAGGCGATCTCGCTCATCGAAAGGGCGAAGGCCGAGGGCGGCGCGGATGCGATCGCCACCCGACGCGAAGTCCGCGCGACCCTGGCCGCCAACGCCGCGCTGCTCCGGGCCGACCCGTCCGCCGCCGCCTCCTCCAACGCGCGCATCTGGCTTTCGAGGTCCATCCTGCTCCTGTCGGAGGCCTGCGAGCAGGCGGGCGACCGCAAGGAGGCCGCCGCCGCCTGCAGAATCATCATCGATTTCAACCGAGGCGTGAAACCGGCCGAATCCCGACTGCCCGGCCAGGTCCTCGCCGAAAGCAAACTTGCCGCCCTCGAATCGGGGCAGTCCAATCCCAGCACGCCGAAATGACCGTCGCCTTCACCTTCCCCTTCGATGCGGGCCCCTTCGCCTGGATCCTGATCCCGATGGCATTCATCGCGGTGGTCTTCGTCATCGAGCGCGCCATGTTCCTGCACCGCGGTCTCGTGCTCTCCTCCGACTTCATCGAGGGCGTACGGAACAACCTCCGGGCCGGCCGGCCGCTGGAGGCCCTGGCCGCCTGCGAGGAATCGCCGGGGCCCGTACCCCGCGTGGTGAAGGCGGCCCTGCTGAGGCTTGAAGCGGGAGGCGAGGCCATGAGGGCCGCCGCCACCGAGGCGGCCCTGCTGGAGCTGCCGGTGCTTGAACGACGCCTGGGCACCATCGCTTCCATCGGCCGGACGGCCCCGCTCGTCGGTCTGGCCGGAGCGGTGCTGGCGGGCTTCGATTTCGTGACCGCGATGCGTGACGGAAGCGTCTACGCCGACGCCGACTCCCTGCTCGGGCACGTCCAGGAGGCCCTCTCGGTGGCCGGCTTCGCCCTGACCATCTCGGCGGTCTGCTCACTTGCCCATCACTTCCTGGTCGGTCGCGTCCGTTCGATCGTGACCGAGATGGAGTTCGCGGCCCACTCCATCCAGACATTCGTCAAGCACGAGCTGCCGGCCGAGAAAGGCCCCGCGAAGCCATGATGGAGACCCCCCTGGGCGTCCTTCGTCGCGTGCGCAAGGCCCGGCAGGGCGTTGACGCCGCCCCCCTGGCGCTCGCGCTCGTCTGCGCAGGGCTGGTCGCGGCGCTCTCGTCCGACTTCGTCTACTCGCCCGGCATGTACGTCGGGTTTGACGGCAGCAAGTCCACCGCGGTCGCCAGGCTGAACATACCGCGCTCCGTTAAGGACGATAAAAACCCAGAAAAGGATGTCGACCTCGCACCCTCAATGGCGCAAACGGCCCTTACCGTCACGCTGGTCTCCACCCGGGGCATGGGCGTGTTCGTCGTGGACGGACGCGTGGTGACCTCCGACCAGCTCGTTGTGGAGCTCAAGCAGGCCGCGGAAAGAGGCGGCACCGCGCGACCCCTCCTGATCAAGACCGACGGCTCGCTCATGATGCGCGACTTCATGGTCTTCTGTGCGGCGGCGATGAAGGCGAACTTCCCGGGCGTGATGATCGCGGCCAACGACGCCCCCCGCTGATTCGCGGTTGCCAGCCCGACCCACACCGCCAATTCCTGCCAGGTGCCCCCGCCCGTTGACACGTCCGACGCCCGTCCGATGCCTCGGCATGTCGGCATCATCATGGACGGCAACGGACGCTGGGCCTCCGCCCGGGGCCTGCCCCGCCTCGAAGGGCACCGGCGTGGCGCCGAACGGCTGTTCGAGATCATCGACGCCTGCGCCGACCTCGGCATCGGCACCCTGACGGTCTTCGCTTTCTCCGCCGAGAACTGGAAAAGGCCGGCGGAGGAGGTCAGCGGACTCTTCCGTCTGGGTGAGATGCTCCTGCGCATGCACCTGGCGAGGCTGGACCGACGCAAGGTCAGGCTGCGCGTGATCGGCGACATCGCCTCCCTGCCCGAATTCGCCCGCAAGCCGCTGCTCGAGGCGGTCGACTCCAGCGCCGCCCACGAGGGCCTCAACCTTGTCGTGGCCCTCAACTACGGCGCCCGACAGGAGGTCGTACAGGCGGCCCGCAGGATCGCGGAGGACGTCGCCGCGGGAAGGATGACGCCCGAGGACGTGGACTGGCAGGCCCTGGAATCCCGCCTGCAGACCGCGGGGATGCCCGACCCCGACCTCATCATCCGGACCTCGGGGGAGTTCCGTCTCAGCAACTTCCTCCTGCTGCAGTCCGCATATTCCGAAATCCACATCGCGCCCGAATACTGGCCGGACTTCGGGCGCGAGCAGCTCGAGGCCGCGCTCCGCGACTACCGGGGCCGCGAACGGCGCTTCGGCATGACCAGCCAGCAGGTCCAGGGGCCTCCGCCGTCGTCATGATGCACCGCACGCTCAGCACCGTCGGTCTCTGGACCGTGGTCGGACTCGTCGTCTGGGTCGGAGGTTTCTTCTCCGTCGCCGAGCAGGCCGCCTTCCTGATGCTGGCCGGACTGGCCCTGGCCGCTCAGCACGAGTTCTACCGCCTGGCCGCCAGCATCCCCGGAACGCGGCGAAGCAGCCCCGCCGGACTGCTCGCGGGAGCCGCCCTGCTCTTCGGCCTCTTCTTCATGGCCCCCGAGCGCCTGCGCGCCAGCCCTGCCCTCAACGCGGCCGCCCTCGCCTTCGGCGTGCACCTGCTGCTGATCCTGCGACGTCCGACCGAAACGCCAGGCCTGCTCCGCAGCCTGCCCACCCTCTACGGCTTCCTCTACGTCCCCTTCATGCTGTCGTCGCTCGTCGGCCTGGCGCGGATGGAGGACGGCGACCTGCTTCTGCGCAAGCCGGTGGGTCTGTACTACGTGCTCTGGACCGTGGTTGCCACCAAGTTCACCGACGTCGGCGGCCTGCTCATCGGCGTGCCCTTCGGCCGGCACAAGGTGGCGCCTCACATCAGCCCCGCCAAGAGCTGGGAAGGATGCGTGGGCGGACTCGCGCTGTCCGCGCTGGCGTCGGCCGCCTTCGCGTGGCTCTGCAACGGCCCGCTGGGCATAAGCTTCATGGTGCCATGGAAGGCGGCCGTGCTCGCGCTGCCCCTGGCCGCCCTGAGCATCCCCTCCGACCTCGTCGAGTCCGTCTTCAAGCGGCAGGCGGGGGCCAAGGATTCGGGTGCGACCATTCCGGGCATCGGCGGAGCGCTGGACCTGGTTGACAGCCTCGTGCTCACCTCACCCGTCGCGCTGCTGCTGCTCTCCTACACGCTCGAGTGGGCCAAGCGTCCGTGATCGCTCCGGGAACGGAGATACGCATCCTGACCGGTCCCACCGCCGCAGGAAAGACCGACGCCGCCCTCGACTGGGCGGAAAAGAACGGCGCGGAGATCCTCTCCTGCGACTCGGTCTGCGTCTACCGCGGGATGAACGTGGGCTCAGCCAAGCCCACCCCGGCGCAACAGCAACGCATCAGACATCACGGACTCGACCTGGCGGACCCGTCCGAACGCTACTCGGTGACGCGCTATGTCGAGCACGCCAGGGGCGCGATCCGTTCCGCGGCCGACGCCGGAAGGCCCATCCTGGTCACCGGAGGAAGCGGCTTCTATCTGGCGGCGTTCTTCGGACCCGTGGCCGACGAGGTGGAGATCCCCTCCAAGGTGACCGAGGAGGTCAGGCGTCTCTTCAACCTGGGCCTCGAACCCCTGCTCAGCCGGCTGAGGGAGGTCGAAGGGCCCGAGCTCCCGGCTTGGCTGGACCAAAGGAACCCCATCCGTGTGGCCAAGGCGCTTGAAAGGCGTCTGGCCAGCGGCCTGCCACTTGAATCCCTCCGCGACAGCTTCCAGAGCCGTCCCGGCCCCTTCCGCGATTGCAAGGTGTCCTGCGAACTCCTCGAGCGGCCCGACGCCGAGCTGAGGGGGCGCATCGCCACCCGGACCAAGGCGATGCTGGCCGAAGGCCTCATTGAAGAATCTCGGTGGCTCCTCAGCCTCAATCTTGACCCCGAGCTGCCCAGCGCCCGAGCCGTTGGCTATCGGGCCACTATGGACTGGCTGGAGGGCGGATCCCGCCTCCCGATGGATGCCCTGGCTGAACGGATCAACCTCGACACATGGGCGCTCGTAAGAAAACAGCGTAAGTGGTTCACTCGTCTTGGTTTAAATAAGGAATGAAGGTTCTGGTTTTCCTCAGAGTCGTATTGTAAAAAAGGGCTCAAAAGGCGGTTTTTGGGGGTAAACCCTTGCAATTCAGCGTTTTGGGGGCAGTTTTGGAGCTCGAACCTCACCCCCACTCAAAATGCCCCTAAAAATCGGCCAGCCCCTGCCCGAAATCTCCCTTAAGCAGATGACCCCTACCGGTCCTGCTGACGTAAGCATCCGTCGCAACGTCGGAAAAGGTAAGACCGTAATCCTGTTTTTCCCCCTGGCCTTCACGCCCGTCTGCACCGAGGAGATGTGCAAAGTCAGCGGACTCCTGGACGAATATAAGTCCCTGAACGCCGACGTCATCGCGATCTCCGTCGACAGCCCCTTCGCGCAGGACGCCTGGGCCAAGGCGAACAACATCACGACCACCCTGCTGTCCGACTTCAACCGCGTGGCCGTCAAGGCCTTCAAGGTCAAGGACACCCGCGTCATCCCCGAGAAACTCGGCTTCCTCAATGTCGCCAAGCGTTCGGTGTTCGTGGCGGACAAGAACGGCCTGGTCGTGCACTCCGAGGTCAAGCGCGACCCGTCCTCGATGCCCAACTTCGCCAAGATCCGCAAGGCGGTCGAGGCCTGATCCGGATTCCATACCCGCTCAGAAGGCGGTCGGGCTTGCCCCGGCCGCCTTCTTCGTCTTTGCCTCCTGTCCCCCTTCCATCGCAATCAAAGCCATGTCCGCCCAAGACCCCTTCAAAGCCCTCCGCCCCTTCTCCGCCGGCGGCAAGTCCGGGCAGATCTACTCCGTGCCCGCCCTCGAGCAGGCCGGCCTCGGCAAGGTCTCGCGCCTGCCGGTCTCCATCCGCCTCGTCCTCGAATCCGTGCTGCGCAACTGCGACGGCGTCGCGGTCACCGAGAACGACGTGAGGACCCTCGCCGCCTGGAACGCGAAGAAGCCGGTCGACACCGAGATTCCTTTCGTCGTCGCGCGCATCGTGCTGCAGGACTTCACCGGCGTGCCGCTGCTCGTCGACCTCGCCGCCATGCGCGAGGCCGTCGCCAAGCTCGGCAAGGATTCCGCCGTCATCGAGCCGCTCGTCCCCGTCGACCTCGTCGTCGACCACTCGGTGCAGGTCGACCGCGCCGGCACCGCGTCCTCCTTCCTCGAGAACCTGCGCCAGGAATTCGGCCGCAACACCGAGCGCTACGAATTCCTCAAGTGGGGCATGCAGGCCTTCAAGACCTTCGGCGTCGTCCCGCCGGCCATCGGCATCGTCCACCAGGTCAACCTCGAGCACCTCGCCAAGCTGGTCTTCCAGAAGGACGGCGTGTTCTACCCTGACACCCTCGTCGGCACCGACTCCCACACCACGATGATCAACGGCATCGGCGTCGTGGGCTGGGGCGTGGGCGGCATCGAAGCCGAAGCCGGCATGCTCGGCCAGCCGGTCTACTTCCAGACGCCCGAGGTCATCGGCGTCAACCTCACCGGCCGCCTCCGCGAAGGCGTCACCGCCACCGACCTCACCCTCCGCCTCACCGAGATCCTCCGCAAGGCCAAGGTCGTCGGCAAGTTCGTCGAGTTCTACGGCGAAGGCACCGAGGCCCTCTCGCTCGCCGACCGAGCCACCATCGCCAACATGGCCCCGGAATACGGCGCCACGATGGGCTTCTTCCCCGTCGACGACAAGTCCCTCGACTACCTCCGCCAGACCGGCCGCGACGAGGCGCACATCGAGCTGGTGAAGGAATACTACAAGGCCCAGGGCCTCTTCGGCATCCCGAAGGCCGGCAGCATCGACTACACCCAGGTCATCGACCTCGACATCGGCACGGTCGTCCCCTGCGTCTCCGGCCCGAAACGCCCGCAGGACCGCATCGACCTCCCGAAGATCAAGGAGACCTTCAACACGCTCTTCACCGCGCCGAAGGACAAGAACGGCTTCGGCAAGGCCGCGGCCGACCGAGCCGCCTCCGCCCCCGTGGGCGCCACGGGCCGCACGCTGGGCCACGGCTCCGTGGTCATCGCGGCGATCACCTCCTGCACCAACACCTCGAACCCGTCCGTGATGGTGGCCGCCGGCCTCGTCGCCAAGAAGGCCGTCGAGAAGGGCCTGAAAGTGAACCCGAACGTGAAGTGCTCGCTGGCCCCCGGCTCCCGCGTGGTCACCGACTACCTCAACGAGATCCAGCTCTCCGGCTACCTCGACCAGCTCGGCTTCAACCTCGTCGGCTACGGTTGCACGACCTGCATCGGCAACTCCGGTCCGCTCGACACCGAGATCGAAGGCGCGATCAAGCAGGGCGACCTCGTCACGGCCTCCGTGCTCTCGGGCAACCGCAACTTCGAAGCCCGCGTCCACGGCGCCGTCCGCTCGAACTTCCTGATGTCCCCTCCCCTCGTCGTCGCCTTCGCCCTCGCCGGCCGCGTCGACATCGACCTCGACTCAGAGCCCCTCGGCACGGGCAAGGACGGCAAACCGGTCTTCCTCAGGGACGTATGGCCCTCCCAGGCCGAGATCGCCGACCACGTCGCCCGCGGCCTCAAGCCCGCGATGTTCAAGTCGAAGTACGCCGCCGACTCCCTCGCCAACGCCACCGCGGAGTGGAAGGGCGTCCAGGGCGGCACGGGCGCGCGCTTCAGCTGGAAGGAATCCTCCACGTACATCCAGGAGCCCCCCTTCTTCAAGGGCTTCTCGATGACCCCGCCTCCCGTGCCTTCCCTCGCGAAGCTCCGCCCGCTGGCCATCCTCGGCGACTCCGTCACGACCGACCACATCTCCCCGGCCGGCGCCTTCAAGGAAGAGACCCCGGCCGGCAAGTTCCTCCTCGCCGCCGGCGTGTCGAAGAAGGACTTCAACTCCTACGGCTCCCGCCGCGGCAACGACCGCATCATGACCCGCGGCACCTTCGCCAACACCCAGGTGAAGAACGCGATGGCCGACGGCAAGGAAGGCGGCTTCACCAAGGTCCAGCCCGAGGGTAAGATCGAGGCCATCTACGACGCCTGTCAGACCTACGCCCAGCGCGGCGAAGGCATGATCGTCTTCGGCGGCGTCGACTACGGCATGGGCTCGTCCCGTGACTGGGCCGCGAAGGGCACCGCCCTCCTCGGCATCCGCGCCGTGGTCGCGCAGTCCTTCGAGCGCATCCACCGCTCCAACCTCATCGGCATGGGCGTGCTGCCCCTCGAGTTCGCCGACGGCAAGAACGCCGCGTCCTACAACCTCGACGGCACCGAGACCTTCGACCTCGAAGGCCTCTCCAACCCGATCAAGCCGAAGACGCCCGTCACGCTCGTCATCCGCCGCGCCAACGGCACGGTCGACAAGGCGCCCCTGGTGGCGCGCATCGACACCGCGATCGAAGGCGAATACTACCGCCACGGCGGCATCCTGCCCTACGTCCTCCGCCAGATCCTGAAGTAAGTGGACGAGGAACTAAGGTCCATGCTCCGGGCATGGGTATGGCACGCCGCGGCCTCCTGGCTGCTCTGCCTGATCGTCCTCTGGCTGGTGGCCGTCGTCGAAGGGGCCCCCTTCCTGGGCGGCGCCGGAGGAAGCATGGCGACCGCCGCGGTGATCATCGTTCCGATGGCTGGCCTGGCCGGGGTTTTTGTGGCGCAAGCCAGGCGCATACTTCAGGCCGGGGGATTCATGATGAAGACCGCCGCCGGCATGGAGACCTTCAGCCGCACCGACAGCCCCGGCTGCTTCTGGTCGCTGGTATGCTTCCTGTTCCTGGGAGCGGCGTTTCTCTTTTTTGCCGCGATCGCCCTGCTTTCCGGACACAGGGAGCTGATGGCCTGGCTGCCCTAGGGGGTTGCTTCTTGCCCCTGACCCCCGGCAGGATAGGAAAAGGGGTATGGAAATCGGCGTCATCAACGGCCCCAACCTGGACCGGCTCGGCAAACGCGAGCCCGAGGTCTACGGTCATGCCACGCTGGCCGACCTCGAAAAGCAGGTCGCCGCCCACCTCGCCAAGCGGGGCGTCAAGGCGCGCTTCTTCCAGTCCAACCACGAGGGCAAGATCATCGACACGATCGCCAAATGGGCGGACGAAGGCATCAAGCTGCTGGTCATCAACCCCGGAGGCCATACGCACGTCTCGGTCGCGCTCCGGGACAGCATTGCCGGAAGCGGCATGCGCGCCGTCGAGGTGCACATCTCGAACATCTACAAGCGCGAGGAGTTCCGGCACAAGTCGGTCACGGCCTCGGCTTGCGAGGGCGTGATCACGGGTCTCGGCTTCGCCGGCTATCTGCTCGCGGCCGACCACCTGATCGGCTCCGGCAAGAAGGCCAAGGCCGCCAAGAAGTCCCCCTCGGCCCGCAGGAAGCGCTGAGGTCAGCGCCTCAGGGCGCGACAAAGGTCCAGCTCCGGAGGGATTGCTGCGCCGCGCTGAAGATGTTCGGCCATCAGCTCCGCCATGGCGGGGGCCCACACCGACCCTCGCGGGCCGAGTCCGTTGAGCAGATGAACCCTGGGCAGCGCAGGATGCGTGCCGAGGTAGGGGCGGCTGTCCGAGGTGCATGGGCGGACGCCCGCCTCGTGGGCGACGACCTCCGTCGCAACGGGCCTTGAAAAGTACCCCCGGAACCGGGCGAGCAGCTTGTCACGCTGGAACGCGGCGGGCTGTTCATCCAGCACGGCCCATTCCCAGTTGGTTCCAGTCCGCCAGAGGCCTGCGCCCGCGGACAGCGCCCACCCCTCTCGGTTCAGGATGAAAGGCGGCACGGGCGCATCTGATCTGAGCGTCAGGGCCTCGCCCTTCGCCGGCTTCCAGTCGAGGTCACGGAAAGGGCCTCGGATCGCCGACCGATAGCCGTCGCAGAACACGACACCCTTCGCCTCGACCCCCTTCCATTTCACGCCTTCGGGCCCGGCGGAGAAACCCTCGGGATCGAAAGCGTCATCGATGAACTGACCGGCCCCCGTCATGGCCGCCTTTCGGGCGCGCATGAAGGCGGGGAGGTCGGTCCAGGCCCCGCGCATCAGCACGCCGCCGAGCGGATCGTCGAGATCGGCATGCAGCTCCCGGGGCCCCGACGTCGTGCTCACGATGAATGGCTCGCACGACGCGTCCCCCATCCTGGACAGACCCCGTTCCCTCTGTTCCGCATCGGCGAACATCCGGTAGACGTCGGTCGGACGAAGGACGCCCGCGGCGCCAAGGACGGCCGAGGCCTTGCTGAACAATTCGGGGTATTCGGACGTGAGGGTGAAGCGCCGGCCGGTCAGGGGCGTCATCAGCCCGGCGGCCACCCTGGAGGCGGAGGTGCGCCATCCGTCGTCGACGACCACGGCGCGCAGGCCCCGGCGGCCGAGGGCGTCCCAGAGCAGCGACCCCGCGAGACCCTGCCCAACGATGATGTAATCGGCCTTCATCGGCTCACACCCCCAGCAGCAGACGGCCCGCCTTGAGCCAGAGCGGCGTGATGACGACGCACAGCAGCATCGTCACCGCCGAACAGCGCAACGAAAGCAGCGAGTCGCCCTTGAACATGTCCACGATGAGGAAGGTGAAGATGCCGCAGGGCATCGCGGCCTGGACAAGCATCACCTGCCGCAGGGCGACGTCGTCCACGCACAGGAAGACCGTGCCGAGGACCAGCGGCGGCATGAGCGCCCAGCGCACGGCGACCGCGCCGACGCTCACGCGCAGGTCGTCACCGGGGCGGAACGAGCCGAGCAGCTCATGCAGGTACATGCCGCTGAGGAGGGTGCCGACGGGGATGGCGCATTCGCCCACGGGCTTCAGGATCCTGCCAAGGAAGCCGACCGCCTGCGAATCGCCCAGGCCGGCAAGGTTGACCGCGAGCGCGAGGAACAGCGCGACGGTCATCGGCTGCAGCAGGTTGACCAGACCGCGACGGAGGGAGCTGCCCGAGAGCATGGCGATGCCCACCGTCCAGACGGCGGCCTCCACGCCGACATTGTGGACGAGAAGCACCCCGACCACGTCCTGGTTGAAGAGCGCCGCGGTGACGGGAATGCCCAGGTAGCCGAAGTTGTTCATGCCCGCCGAGAACGCGAATGTCCTGCGGCGCACGCCCTCGGGCAGGCCGGCCAGGGCGCCCACGGCCATGGCCACCGCATAACCCGTCACGATGAGCAGGAAGCCGGCGCCGAGGTAGAGAAGCGCCTGCCCGCCCGAGGCGATCAGGGGGTTGCGGCACACGCGCTCGAAGATCATGGCCGGGAAGAAGACCCAGATGATGAGGCGCATGATGGACTGCCGCGCCCGGGGCTCCACCCAGCCGCGGCTCGCCATCAGCCAGCCCAGCAGGATGAGCAGACCGAGTCCGAACAGCGCCAGTCCGAGCTCAGGTGAGAAAAGGTCCACGCATCCAGACGACGGATTGGCAGGCCGTTTGGAAGAACAAAAGGGCCGGTTTGTGCGGGTCGGTGGCCTTGACTACGGCGCCGTCCCGGGCAAGATGGGTGGCAGTTCCTTCTCAGTCGGCCCCGAAAACAGACCGACGTATCCATTTCGGGGGTGTTCCGGATTCGATTCCAACCAAGATATCGCGACGGCACGCGGAGGACGCCAGTCCCCTCCTTAATCCGACCGGCGCAGTACAACTGCCAAAAACACCATCACGTTCGAGAGCGACAACGCCCTCGCGCTCGCTGCCTAATCACAGCGACGAGCCCCTGAGCGCGCCCGCAGCCCAGGATCAGCTCGGTTAAGCGGGTGAACCCCTCCTCTGGCTGTCATCTCCGGGGTAAGCGAGAAGACAGATAGGCCGCACGGGCGCTCGCCCCCAACTGCGGCCGAGATCAACGGCGAAGCTAAGCGTGTAGAAGTTACGACGTACGGGTCGGAAGACGTGGGTTCGACTCCCACCACCTCCACCATCTGAGAAACCAGCCCGTCCCCTCCGGGGGACGGGCCGGTCCCGCTTGCTCAGATCCGCCGGTAGACCTCCAGGCGGCAGTCGTAGCCGCCGAGATCGACCGTTCTCCTGTGCTGCAGGGCCAGGGGCAGGCCCTCGGGCTCGCGGCGCAGCGGATTGACGAAGACCAGCAGCCCGCCGGGCCTGAGCAAACGTGCCGATGTCCCGAAAAGGTCGGAAAAGAGTCCGTGCAGGTCCGGCACGCGCACGCGCCTGCCGAGGGGCGGATTGGAGATGATGAGCGAAACCGAGTCCGGCGTCAGGCCGGCGGCCGCCGGAGGCGCACGAAAATCGCAGGCGTGAAAGGAGGCCTCGACGCCGGAGAGCCCGGCCGCACGGAAGTTCGTCTCGGCCATCCGTGCCGCCGCGGGATCGATGTCGGTGCCGATCACACGGCGGACGCCGCCGAGCAGGCAGCGCTCCACCAGTTCGAGCCCGGACCCGCAGAACGGATCCCACACCACGGGACACTCGGCGCCGAGCGAGGCGCGGGCCAGACAGGCGGCAAGCGGCGGATGCGAGGCGGCGTCCACGGCGTCGATGCGGTAGAGCATCCGGGGGTTGGGTGAGATGCGGGGCCTGAGTTCGACCGCGGCGCCCGACGGCGAGCCCAGCACGTCGACCGAGAATTCGGCGGCGCTCGGATCGTTGAGCACCGCCTGGGTCCTGGCGTATGCCGTCTCGGCGATGCGCTCCAACACCCGGGCGGAGGCGCCGGGCACGGCCAGCCGGTAGCGCGGACTCTCCCCCGCCATCCGTCGCATGAGGGTGATGGAGGCCTCGGAGGCGACCAGCTCGGCAAGCTGAACGATCGCCTTCGGCGAGGAGGGATCGCCGATGACGCCGAGCGGGAACGAGATCGTGTCGAAGCATCTCAGCCGGTGCGCCTCCGCCAGCGTGAACCCCCTGAGGACTTCGGCCACGACGCAGCCGGCCCGGAGTTCCTTCATCCTGAAGGGCGAATCAACCAGCTCGTCGGCCACGAAGGACTCGAGACCCTTGCGGCATCTCAGGTGGACCGTCAGTCCCGGGCCGTCGCAGACCGCGGAATCCATCCTCACCGCGGAGGCGCCGGAACGCCGGGCCACCCCCGCCTTCACCTTCCTCAGCGAGACCTCGGGCGTGGCGCCGGCTTCGGCGGCCTTGAGCGTCGCCTCTCCCCCGACCCTTTCGAGCGACTGCGCGATCTTGCGACGCTCCCGGTCGGCCGTGCTGCCCTTGAGCGCGTCAAGCAGCGCCGCCTCCTCCGATGCGCCGGAGGCGAACTTGGGCAGGGCGGCGGCCGCATAGCGGCGGACCTTCTCCTCGCCGTCCTTGAGCAGCCCCCTCAGCCAGTCTCGCGCCGTGGCCTTGAGCCGATCGTCGGCGCAGGCCGAGACCACCGTGCCGACCGCCCTGATGACCGCCACCCTGGCCAGACGGTCCCTGCCCGCGGCGGCGTCGAACGCGGGCACCTCCTCCGACAGCAGCCGCCCGGCCGGGAGCTCCCTCAGCCGCCGGTAGAGCTCGTTGTCGGACCTCATGCCGACCAAGACCGCCGCGACCCGGAGGATTGTCAACGGGAGAGCCCGCAGGAGCTGCCGACGCCTCGCCGCCGATGCCGATTTTTCCCTAGAAAAAGCCCAAACGTCAGCACCCTTGGCCGAGCCTTCGAACCCTCGCTCGGAGAGCGCCTCCGAGAGCTCCAGACCTACCTTAAAGTTGCTTTTGACAGGGGGGGATTATTGCCCACTAGGTTTAACTGTCTTGCGACGTTCCCGGACTGCGCAGGCGGGTCTCCGACCCACCCAGGACACCATTTTCGCACCAACCTAGATGATGCATAACGGACTCCCCCCGAAACAGGGTCTCTATGACCCCCAGTTCGAGCACGATGCCTGCGGCGTCGGTTTCGTCTGCCAGATGAAGGGCAAGCGTTCTCATGACATCATTCAGCAGGCCCTCACGATCCTCGTGAACCTCGACCACCGCGGCGCCTGCGGCTGCGAGACCAACACCGGCGACGGAGCCGGCATCCTCATCCAGCTGCCGCACGCCTTCCTGGCCAAGGTCGCCCCCGCCGCCGGCATCAAGTCCCTTCCCAAGCCGGGCCACTACGGCGTCGGCATGCTCTACCTTTCGCCCGACGAGAAGGTCCGCGCGAAGTCCGAAGCCGTCATCGCCGAGATCGCCAAGGGTGAGGGCCTGAGCGTCCTCGGATGGCGCACGGTCCCCACCGTGAACAAGACCCTCGGCAAGACCGCGGTCGCCAGCGAGCCCTGCGTGCGCCAGCTCTTCCTCGGTCGTCCCGAATCCTGCGCCTCCGACCAGGACTTCGAACGCAAGCTCTACGTCGTCGCCAAGCAGGCCCACAACCGCCTCCGCGCCAGCGGGCAGGACGGGCATTACTACGCCTGCTCCTTCTCCTGCCGCACACTCATCTACAAGGGAATGCTGATGCCCGAACAGGTCGGTCAGTACTTCCCCGACCTCGCCGACAAGTCGATGGACACCGCCCTGGCGCTGGTCCACTCGCGCTTCTCGACCAACACCTTCCCGAGCTGGGAACGTGCGCACCCCTACCACTACATCGCGCACAACGGGGAGATCAACACCCTGCGCGGCAACGTCAACTGGATGAAGGCCCGCGAACCCCTGCTGGCCAGCCCGCTCTTCGGCAAGGACATCGAGAAGATCAAGCCGGTCGTGAACCCCAACGGTTCCGACTCCGCGATGTTCGACAACGTGCTCGAGCTGATGGTCATGGGCGGACGCGAGCTGCCCGAGGCCATGATGATGATGATTCCCGAGCCCTGGATCGGCCACGAATCGATGGCCCCCGAGAAGAAGGCCTTCTACGAGTTCCAGTCCTGCCTGATGGAGCCCTGGGACGGCCCGGCGTCCGTCGTCTTCACCGACGGCACCATGATCGGCGCCACCCTCGACCGCAACGGCCTCCGCCCCTCCCGCTATTACGTCACCAAGGACGACTACGTCATCATGGGCTCCGAAGCCGGCGTGCTGCCGGTCGACCCCGCGAACGTGGCCAGCAAGGGACGCCTGCAGCCCGGCCGCATGTTCCTCGTGGACATGAACGAGGGACGCATCGTCGCCGACGAGGAGGTCAAGGCCCGCTACGCCAAGCAGAAGCCCTACCGTGAGTGGCTGGACAAGAACCTGATCAAGCTGGCGGACATCGCCGAGGCCAAGGAGGTCCCCGGCCCCGACCACAGCACCGTGCTCCAGCGCCAGCTGGCCTTCGGCTACACCTTCGAGGACCTGCGCAAGCTGATGGTCCCCATGGGCAAGGACGGCGTCGAGGCCATCGGCTCGATGGGCACCGACATCCCGCTCGCGGTGCTCTCCAACCAGTCGAAGCTCCTTTACGACTACTTCAAGCAGCTCTTCGCGCAGGTCACCAACCCGCCGATCGACTGCATCCGCGAGGAGATCGTCACCTCCTCCGTCACGACCATCGGTCCCGAGCGCAACCTGCTCGACCCCCGCCCCGACAGCGCGCACCTCATCGAGCTCCCGACGCCCATCCTCACCAACGAGGAGCTGGCCAAGCTCCGTCACGTGGCCCAGGGGCAGTTCCGTTCCGTCACCCTCCCCACCCTCTTCGACGCCAAGGCGGGCGCCAAGGGGCTCGAACAGGCCATCGAGGACCTCTGCAGGCAGGCCTCCCTGCACATCGACGCCGGCATCAACCTCATCATCCTGAGCGACCGCGGCGTCGGTCGCGACAAGGCCGCCATTCCCGCCCTGCTCGCCGTCTCCGGCCTGCACCACTTCCTCATCCGCGAGGGCAAGCGCACCAAGGTGGGCCTGATCCTCGAGTCCGGCGAGCCGCGTGAGGTGCACCACTTCTGCACGCTGATCGGCTACGGCTGCGCCGCCATCAACCCCTACCTGGCGTTCGAGACCCTGGACGACATGATCCGCCAGAAGCTGCTGGTCGGCGTCGACCACTACACGGCCTGCAAGAACTTCGTGAAGGCCGCGACCAAGGGCATCGTCAAGGTGGCCTCCAAGATCGGCATCTCGACCATCCACAGCTACCTCGGAGCCCAGATCTTCGAGTGCGTCGGCCTGCGCCAGTCGGTCGTCGACCGCTACTTCTCCGGCACCCCGTCCCGCATCGAGGGCGCCGACCTCGAGGCCGTGGCCGAGGAAACCCTCTCCCGCCACCGCATCGCCTACCCTGAGCGCGTCGACACCCCCGCCACCCTCGGCGTCGGAGGGGACTACCAGTGGCGCAACGAGGGCGAAGCCCACCTGTTCAGCCCGCAGGTCATCCACAACCTCCAGAAGGCGGTGCGCACGGGCAACTACGACATCTTCAAGGTCTACTCCGGACTGGTGAACGAGCAGCAGGCCCAGGTCTTCACGCTGCGCGGCCTGCTGTCCTTCAAGCCCCGCCAGGCCGTGCCGATCGAGGAGGTCGAGCCGGTCGAAACCATCCTGCGCCGCTTCAAGACCGGCGCGATGAGCTACGGCTCCATCTCCAAGGAGGCCCACGAGAGCCTCGCGATCGCGATGAACCGCATCGGCGGGAAGTCCAACACGGGCGAGGGTGGCGAGGATCCCGAACGCTTCACCTGGACCAACGAGCAGGGCGATTCGAAGAACTCCGCCATCAAGCAGGTGGCCTCGGGGCGCTTCGGCGTCACCAGCCGCTACCTGACCAACGCCCGCGAGATCCAGATCAAGATGGCCCAGGGCGCCAAGCCCGGCGAGGGCGGCCAGCTGCCCGGCGGCAAGGTCTACCCCTGGATCGCCAAGACCCGCCACTCCACCACGGGCGTCGGGCTCATCTCCCCTCCCCCGCACCACGACATCTACTCCATCGAGGATCTCTCTGAGCTCATCCACGACTTGAAGAACTCCAATCGTGCGGCGCGCATCAGCGTGAAGCTCGTCTCCGAGATCGGCGTCGGCACGGTCGCGGCCGGCGTCGCCAAGGCCCACGCCGACGTGGTGCTGATCTCCGGTTACGACGGCGGCACGGGCGCCTCGCCCCAGACCTCCCTCCAGCACGCGGGTCTCCCGTGGGAACTCGGGCTCGCCGAGACCCACCAGACCCTCGTCCTGAACAACCTCCGCTCCCGCATCGCGGTCGAGACCGACGGCCAGCTCAAGACCGGCCGCGACGTCGCCATCGCCGCGCTCCTCGGCGCCGAGGAGTTCGGCTTCGCCACCGCGCCGCTCGTCGCCACGGGCTGCATCATGA
>JBJTIX010000057.1:0-16576 GCA_046095205.1 Opitutia bacterium | reverse complement strand
GGCACGTGGGCATGTTGACACGTTGGCAAGGGAGGGGGGCGGCGCGCCCGGAGAGACTGGGTTGGTTTGCCCGTTGACCAGCGGGGGGCCTGGCCCTCCGGCCAACCGTTAAACTGTTCAACTTCTCTCTCAGGATCTTCCTGGCCGCCGCGAGGTCCTCGGGCGTGTCGATGGCGACGGGATGGTAGTCGGTGACGACGGTCTGGAAGGTCAGGCCGTGCGCGAGGAAGCGGAGCTGCTCGAGCGACTCGGCGGCCTCAAGCTCGGTCGGGCGGAGCCGTGCGTAACCGGCGAGCGTGGCGCGGTCGTAGCCGTAGACGCCGATGTGCACCCAGTAGTCGCGCCGGGCGGCCCACTCGGCCGGATCGACGCCGCGCAGGTGCGGGATCGGGCTGCGGGAGAAGTAGACGGCCTCGCCGTTCTCGGCGCGCACGACCTTCACCACGCTGGGGGCGTGCAGCCGTTCGGCCGTGGTGATGCGCGAGACCGCGGTCACGAGGCGGCAGCGCGTCTCCTTCCAGCGGGAGATGAGCCCGTCGAGCAGGTCGGGGTCGATGAACGGCTCGTCGCCCTGGACGTTGAGGAAGAAGTCGCCCGGCAGACCGTCGATGACGCTGGCCATGCGCGCGGTGCCCGAGGGGCAGGCGGGGTCGGTCATGACGACCTCCGCGCCGAAACCGCGGGCGACGACGGCGACCTCCTCGGAGTCGGTGAGCAGCACGACGCGGTCGGCCTGACGGACACGGCGGGCGCGCTCCCAGACATGCTGGACGACGGGCTTGCCGCCGAGGTCGAGCAGGACCTTGCGGGGCAGACGCGTGGAGGCGAGGCGGGCGGGGATGCAGAGCGTGACGGACATGGGAATGGATTTAGGGGGCAAGCTGGCAAGTGGGCACGTGGGCAAGGGGAGCCGGAGCAACTGCAGCCATGTCGGGGCGCGGTTCCGGCCCTGCTGGTTGCATCCCTTTTTAACCGGCCAACTTGTCAACGGGTCAACTGGCGATGCGGCTTACTTCCGGGCTTCCGCGCCGTTCGCAAGGTACCAGGCGTAGGCGGCGCGGACGCCCTCATCGAGGCCGATGCGCGGCTTCCAGCCGAGCGCGCGGACGCGGGAGACGTCCATCAGCTTGCGGGCGACGCCGTCCGGCATCGACGGGTCGAACTCGATCCGGCCGGAAAACCCCACGGCGCCGGCGACGAGCGCGGCGAGGTCGCGGATGGAGACGTCCTCGCCCGCACCGACGTTGATCAGGCCGGGCGGACGGGGCAGGCCGAGCAGCGTCACGCAGCAGCGCGCGAGGTCGTCGACATGGAGGAACTCGCGGCGCGGCGAACCCGTGCCCCAGAGGCGGACGGAGGCGTCGCCGCGCTCCTTGGCCGCGTGCATCCGGCGGATCAGGGCGGGCAGCACGTGCGAGTCCTCGGACGCGAAGTCGTCGCCCGGGCCGTAGAGGTTGCACGGCATCACGGAGAAGAAGTCGCAGCCGTCCCGGACGCGGGCGAGGTCGCACAGCCGCACGCCGGCGGACTTGGCCGCGGCGTAGCCGGCGTTGGTCGGCTCGAAGTCGGCGCCGCAGAAGAGCGACTCCTCGCGGAACGGCTGGACGGCGTCGCGCGGATAGGCGCAGCTCGAGCCCAGGTAGAGCAGCCGGCGGACGCCCGCGGCGCGCGCGCCCTCGACGACGGCGACGGCCATCAGCAGGTTGTCGCGGAAGACGCCGTAGCCGTCGGCGGCGTTGGCGCGCACGCCCCCCACCCTGCCGGCGGCCATCACGACCGCATCGGGCCGTTCGCGCCGCAGGAACTCCGCGACGGCCGCGGGGTCGCGCAGGTCGAGCTCGTCGGAGGCGAGGCCGAAGACGTCGCGGTGGCCCGCGGCGGCGAGCGCGCGCACCACGGCGGAGCCGACCAGCCCGCGGTGGCCGGCCACGTAGATCCTGGAATCCGGACCGATCACCGGGGGAGCGAAGCGACGTGCGCCAGGTCGTGGTCGACCATGCGGCGCACGATCTCCTCGAAGGGCGTGGCGGAGGGATTCCAGCCGAGCTCGCGCACGGCCTTGGCGGGGTTGCCGCGGAGACGGTCGACCTCGGCCGGGCGCAGGTAGCGGGGGTCGAGCGCGACGAGCTCGCGGCCGGTCGCGCGGTCGACGCCGCGCTCCTCCCGGCCGGAGCCGCGCCACTCGAGTTCAAGCCCCGCGTGGCGGAAGGCCAGCTCGCAGAAGTCGCGCACGCGGCGGGCGTCCCCCGTCGCCACGACGAAGTCGTCGGGGCGCGCGTGGCGGACGATCAGCCGCATGCAGCGGACGAAGTCGGGCGCGTAGCCCCAGTCGCGGACGGCCTCGAGGTTCCCGAGGAAGAGCCGGTCCTGCCGGCCGTGCACGATGTTGGCGACGGCCATGCTGATCTTGCGCGTGACGAACGTCTCGCCGCGCCGCTCGGACTCGTGGTTGAAGAGGATGCCGTTCGCGGCGAACATCCCGTAGGCCTCGCGGTAGCAGCGCACCAGCCAGTGCGCGTAGGCCTTGGCGGCGCCGTAGGGGCTGCGGGGGCGGAAGGGCGACGACTCGTCGAGGGCGCCCTCGGCGCACTCGCCGAAGACCTCCGAGGTCGAGGCCTGGTAGAACCGGACCGACTTCTCGAGGCCGACGATGCGCACGGCCTCGAGGAGCCGGAGCGTGCCGAGCCCGTCGACGTCGGCGGTGTACTCGGGCAGGTCGAAGGAGACCTTCACGTGCGACATCGCGCCGAGGTTGTAGATCTCGTCGGGGCGGACCTCGCCCACGAGGCGGATGAGCGAGGGGCCGTCGCAGAGGTCGCCGTAGTGGAGGTTCACCTTGCGCAGGCGGATGTCGCGCACGAGGTCGTCCATGTAGAGGTGCTCGATGCGGCCGGTGTTGAACGCGGAGGAGCGTCGGATGACCCCGTGGACCTCGTAGCCGTCGGCGAGCAGCTGCTCGGCGAGGTAGGAGCCGTCCTGGCCGGTGATGCCGGTGATGAGTGCGCGCGGTTTCATGAAGAGGGGGGCCGGCGGCGGGCCGCGAGGCGGGAGCTGCTGTCGATCTTGTCGCCGAGCCCGTCGACGAGGGCGACGCGCTCGCGGCGGAGCAGCGCGGACTCGGGGATGTTGCCGGCGTGGCGGTCGCCGCCCTTGCAGAAGACGGGCTCGTGGCCCGCGGCGCGCGCCTCGGCGATCAGCCGGCCGAGCGTCGCGACGACGGAGGCGTCCGCGTCCTCGGCCAGCGTCGCGAAGTCCACGTCACGGAGCGCCGCCACCACCGCGAGGCGCGTGTCCTGGTCGATGACGGCCGCGCCCTTCTTGAGCGCCGCCTGGGCGTCGTTGTTGACGATGACCCAGAGCGCGTCGGCCTGGGCGCGCGCGAGGCGGAACAGCTCGAGATGCCCGCGATGAAGCGGGTCGAAGTAGCCCGATGTGATGGCGATTCTCAAGGCGGAGGAATTTTTCGGGGCACCCGTGCAGGCTGCCGCCCGTGCCGGGGGTCGTGCCGGCACGCGCGAAAGAAGGACGGACTGTCACCGGCCGAGCCGGCGGGAAAGAGGTCAGGCCTCCGGCGGAGGCAGCAGGAGCGGCGCGAGCTCGAGCGCACGGCCGTTCCAGCGGCTGAGGCGCGTCAGCCGATCAAGCACCTCGGGCGAGGCGCCCTCGGCGGTCGCGGCGTCGAGCACGCGGCGCAGGGCCGGCGTCGACTGCTCCAGGGCGGGGAGGACCTGGCTGCGGAGGAGGTTGACGAGCGAGGTGGCGAGCGACGGGGTCGGCTGCCAGCGTTCGCGCCGGGAACCGGGCGCGCGGACCGAAAGAATCATGCCGTGGTCCCGCAGGAAGCGGAGCCCCTGGCTCACCGACCCCTTGCTCATTCCGAGCCGGGCCTGAACACGGTCGAAATCCATGGGCTGGGATGACCCGTAGAGGAGGGCGTAGATCTCGGCTATGGACCTAGGAACCCCCAAAATACCGGCCATTCTGACGAAAAACTGGGCTAATTCGACCTCATGAGGCTTGAGGTCGGCCGGACGAGGACGGCGACGGCGGCGGGCGCTCCTGGAGGAGGGGGGCGTCATGAAGCAGGGGCCTAAAAAGGCAGGGGTCGGCCATACTTCAGATTTTTTTGAACAGTGACAAGCCCCTTTTGCCCTAACCGGCAAAAAAAGACCCCCCTCGGATGTGATCCGAGGGGGGTTTTCCACCTGGCGCCCCCTTGGGGATTCGAACCCCAGTTACCTCAGTGAAAACGAGGTGTCCTGGACCGGGCTAGACGAAGGGGGCGGTCGGCGGAAGCCGAACAGAAAGAAGCCCCTGCCCTTTGGTCAAGTTTTTAGGGGGTCAGCGCCCGAAGAGACTACGGTCCTCGATCGGATTGGCCGGCCGGGGACCCCGGAGGTGGGCATACTTGGCCAGCACGTAGCCACCCCATGCGGCCGTGCCCACGAACAGAAGCAGGAACAGCAGCAGCTTGAGACGCGAGGTGGGGCGAGGTGCGGAGGGCTCCGACATGAATCGCAGGATTGGGGTTAATACGGTCTTGGCAAACCAGCCGTTTTTTACAGATGTGATTTCACCCCGCGTCCCCACCCCGGACGCATCAACCCCCCATTTTCTGTGAGAACCAAGCAGAAACCCCTCGTGGCCATTGTCGCCGACGACCGGGCCCTCTGCGCCACCCTGGCGGCCCAGATGGACGAGGCGGGCTTCTCGCACCAGACCTTCCACAAGGGAGGCACGACCCTGCGCTTCCTGGAGGAGCACCACGTCCACCTCGTGCTGATGGAGCCCTTCCTGCAGGACGTGGGCGGCTTCGAGGTGCTCGACCGGATCAGGCGCAGCCCGGTCGGGCCGGCCGTCATCATCATCTCCGGCGCGCGCGGCGCGACGAACATCGCCCGGGCGCTCGACGCCGGCGCGGACGACTACTTGTGCCTGCCGCACGAGGCCGAGGAGCTGGTGGCGCGGATGCGCGCCGTGCTCCGCCGGACCGAGACCTCGGGCGACAACCGGCTGACCAGCAACGCGGCGCTCGCGACGGGAGTCTTCCGCTTCAACGGCGTCGAGGTGCATCCCGAACGCCTCGAGCTCGCGGCCTCCGGACGCTCCGCCAAGATCGGCCGCAAGGAGGTCGGCATCCTCTGCCACCTGCACGCCAACCCCGGCGTGATCGTCAGCCGGCACGGACTGATCCACGCCGTGTGGGGCGTGCACGCCGACGTGCGCAGCCGCTCGCTCGACCAGTACGTGGCGAAGCTGCGGACGGCCTTCGGTCGGCTGGGGCGCAGCCTGGGCTGCCTCCGCACGATCCACGGCATCGGCTACTGGTACGAGCCGGGCGAGGATGCGCCGGAACGGCCGGCCGAGGAGCGCGGGAAGCGCCGCCCGGCTTGATTCCTGCCGGAAGCCGCCCATAGGTGGCTGCATGAAGATCAAGTGCTACCTCAAGCCCAGCTGCGGCTGGAGCAACGGCGTCCGGGCGATCATGCAGAAGTACGGCCTCGCGTACGAGGACGTGGACATCATCGGCAACCCGGCGAACTACGCCGAGATGGTCGAGCGCACCGGCCAGCGCCTCTCGCCCTGCGTCGAGATCGACGGGGTCATGCTGCCCGACGTCTCGGGCGCCGAGGTCGAGCAGTACATGCTGGCCAACGGCCTGGTGCAGCCGAACGCGGCCGCGCCCTCCGCCCCCACCGACGCGCCCTGCTCCGACGAACAGCACGCGCAGATGAAGGTGAAGGGGATCCGCTTCTTCTGAACGCTCAGGCGGGGCGGCCGGCGGCGAAGTCGGCCAGCGAACGCGCGACCCAGTCGCGCTGGTCCCCGGTGAGCTCAGGGAAGACGGGCACGCTGATCACCTCCGCCGCAAGGCGCTCGGACACCGCGCAGGTCTCCGCGCCGCGTCCGACGCCGGCGAAGCACTCCTGCCGGTGGAGCGGGACGGGGTAGTAGGTCTCGCACCCGATCTTGCGCGCGCCGAGGAAGGCCTTGAGCTCGTCGCGGCGTCCGCCCGGCACGCGGAGGGTGAACTGGTTCCAGATGCCGCCGCCGGAGAAGTCGACCGGCAGCAGGAGCCGCGCGTCCGCCGGGGCGCCGGGACGGTTCTCGGCCACGCCGGGCGCCCCGCGGAGGGACTCGTGGTAGAAGCGCGCGTTGCCGGCCCGGGCGCAGTTGTAGCCGGGCAGGTGCGGGAGCTTCACGTGCAGCAGCGCGGCCTGGAGGGGGTCCATGCGGAAGTTCGCGCCGACTTCGCGATGGTAGTACTTGGGCTGCATGCCGTGGACGCGGAGGATGCGGGCGCGCTCGGCAAGCGCGTCGTCCTGCGTCGTGACCAGGCCGGAGTCGCCCATGCCGCCGAGGTTCTTGGAGGGGAAGAAGCTGGTGGCGCCGAAGTGTCCGGCAGACATCGTGCGGCGGCCGCGCCAGACCGCGCCCATCGACTGGGCGGCGTCCTCGAGCACCTTCACGCCGTGCGCCGACGCGAAGGCGTCGAGGGCGTCGAGGTCGCAGGACTGCCCGAAGAGGTGCACGGGCATGATCGCGCGCACGCGAGGGCCGGACTTCCGGGCCGCGTCGGCGAGGTCGATGTTGAAGGTGTGCGGGTCTACGTCGACCCAGACGGGCGTGGCGCCGAGGCGGTGGACCGAGCCGGCGGTGGCGAAGAAGGTGAAGGAGGGCACGAGGACCTCGTCGCCCTCGCCCACGCCGAGCGCCATGAGCGCGAGCAGGAGGGCGTCGGTGCCGGAGGACACGCCGAGGGCGTGCTTCGCGCCCAGGGCCTCGGCGCAGGCGCGCTCGAAGGCCTCGAGGCGCGGGCCCATGATGAACTGGTTGGACGCGACGACCTCGCGGAAGACGCGTTCGAACTCGGGCGCGAGCGCGCGGTTCTGCGGGCCGAGGTCGAGGAGCGGGACCGTGATCATCCGGCGACGCTTCTCCCACCGCGGGCAAGGACGGGCAACATCATTCCGGGCGGCGACTTGAACGCAGGAGGAGGTAGGCGCCCCCGAGGGCGAGCGGCAGGGTCCAGAACTGTCCCGCGGTGAGGCCGAGGATGCGCCCGTCCTCGGGCTCGCGGAAGGCCTCGCACACGATGCGCGCCACGGAATAGAGGAGCAGGAACTCGCCCGCCGCGCGGCCGGGCGGAAGGCGCCGCGGGTAGCGCAGGGCCATCCAGACGAGCGGGACGAGGCCCTCGCCGACGGCCTCGTAGAGCTGCGAGGGGTGGCGCGGCTGCAGGCCCTCGCGCGGGAAGACGACCGCCCAGGAAACATCGGTGACACGGCCCACGAGCTCGGCGTTGACGAAGTTCGCGACGCGTCCGAACAGGAGTCCGGCCGGCACGGCGGCGCAGACGAGGTCGCCCACGGACAGGAGGGAGACGCTGCGGGAACGCGCGAACCAGACGCAGGCGAGCAGGACGCCGAGGAAGCCGCCGTGACTGGCCATGCCGCCCTGCCAGACGCGGAAGAGCATGAGCGGGTCGGCCGCGAACTCCGCGCGGGCGTAGAGCAGCACGTGCCCGAGGCGCCCGCCCGCCACCACGCCGACCATGAGCGCGGTCATGAGCGCGGACTCGTCGAGCGCGTCGCGCAACGGCGTGACGCCGGCGCGGCGCCAGCGGGAGATGAGCCAGGCGGCGAAGAGGAAGCCGGCGGCGTACGCGAGGCCGTACCAGTGGACGCCGCCCAGGGGCCAGCCCTCCGGGAAGCGGAAGGCGACCGGGTCGAGGTCGTGCACCCAGTGGGCGGAGGCCGCGATCATGCCTGACGCGGCTGGTCGGGCCCGTCATTGCGGCGCGGGAGGCGGTGGCCGCGCTGCCGGGCGAGCTCGCGCATGTCGGGGTGCGGGTCGTCCTTCTCGTAGATCTCGACCCCGAGAAGCGACTCGAAGACGTCCTCGAGCGTGATGACGCCGGAGAAGGAGCCGAACTAGTCGACCACGACGGCGAGATGCTGGTGGGCGCGCACGAGGTCGTTGAGGGCGTCGGAAAGCGAGGCGGTCTCCGGCACGAAGTGGGCGCGGGCCCTGAGGTCGCGCACGAGCGCGTCACGGCGCCCCTCGCCCGCGGCCTTGAGGAGGTCGCGGCGGCGCACGACGCCGACCACGCGGTCGGGGCCGCCCTCCCACACGGGCATCCGGCCGTGCGGGACGTTGGGGTGCATGCGGAGGACGTCGGTCACGGTGAGCCCGGCCTCGAGCGAGGTCACGACGGAGCGGGGCGTCAGCACCTGCGAGACCGGGATGTCGTCGAGGCGGACGGCGTTGGCGACGAGGTTGCTCTCGGCCTGGGTGATGCGCCCGTCGCGGGCGGCGGCGCGCGCAAGGCTGCCGATCTCGGCGTCCCCCCGGTCGACGCCGGGGTCCTCCGCCGGGGCGAGGCTGTCGTGCATGCGGCCGAGACGGCGGAGCAGCCGGGCCGCGGCGCGGGCCACGGAGAGGAAGGGGGCCACGCGGCGCGCGAGGCCGTGGCGGAAGTGGACGCCGATCTTGCGGGGCAGCATGACCGCGAGCCAGGCGAGGAAGAGCGAGACCGCGACCGCGCCGAGGACGGTGAGCAGGGCGGGCGCCCAGCCGTCGCCGAGGCGCGGAAGCAGGGATCCGCCGACGAGGCAGCCGCCCAGCAGGGCGCTGAGCCCGACGAACGCGACGACGAGGAGGTCGAAGGCGGCGAGGGTGTTGCCGTGGTCGGAGCGCGCCCGGTCGAGCGCGACGGCGGCCTTGGCGTCGCGGGTGCGCAGCTCCTCGAGCTCGGCGTGCGTGAGGGCCGAGACGACGCCGCCCATCAGGGAGAAGGCGGCGGCAAGGCCGTTCAGGAGCGCGAAGGCGGGCCAGAGCGTCCAGGAATCCATCGGGTGAGGCATAGGAACGCGCGGGGCGGTTGGCGAGGGCGAATCCCGGCGTTGACCCCCGTTTGGCGGCGGGAAATCATCCCGCATGCAGCCCCGAGAAATCCAGGCGGTGTCCGCGCTCTCCGTCTTCCTGACGGCCGCCCTGCCCGCGGCCGCCGGCGCGATCGCCTTCCGCGCCCAGCCCGTGCTGGTCGCCGCCGTCACGGGCGAACCCGGCCAGCTGCCCCCGCTGACGGGGCTCTACTTCAACCACTTCACGGCGGCGCTGGTGACGCACGCGTTGCTCGCGGCGGGCGCCACCTGGCTCGCGCTGCGCGCGCACCGTCGCGCGGAGTCGGCCGAGGTCCGTCTCGGCACGCTGCTCGCGACGACGTGCTTCTCGGCGGTGCTGTCGGTCGCCTTCCTCGCGCTGCTGGTGCTGGCGACCGCGCTGCCGCTCTACGCGAGCCTGACCGCGCGCTGAGCGCGGTGCGCGGCGAGGGCCGCGAGCAGGGGCCGCGCGGAGGCGGGATCGCCCGACCACGACGGACGGCCGTCGGCGTCGTCCCAGCGCGCCACGGCGGCGGCGCCGCCCGGAAGGGTCGAGCGGAGGACGAGCACGACGCCGGCGCCCGCGGGCAGGCGCGATTCGACCTCGCGCACGGGCAATCCGGCGCAGGCGACGAGCTGTCCCAGCGCGGTGCCGGGCAGGCGGCCGGTGGAGGCGGCCGGCACGTGCAGCACGCCGCCGTCGGTCCAGGCGAGGCTCGACCGGGAGCACTCGCTGACGAACCCGCGCGCGTCAAACTGCACGCCCTCGACCCCGGCGCCCTCGCCCAGGGAGCGCAGCTCGACCGAGGCCGCCATCGAATTGGCCCAGGGCGCGGACTTCGGGCGGGGAAGCCATTCCGCGGCGTCGCGCACGGTGCGCAGCGAACGCAGACGGAAAACTTCCGGGGAAGGAAGCAGGGCGCGCAGGCCGAGCTCCTCGAAGCCCGCGCCGACGACGAGGCGGAGCACGCCCTCGCGGCCGCCGAGCGAACCGACCGCCGACCTCCATGCGGCGAGATCGCCGGAGGCGAGCGGTCCGGAGGCCAGGCCCGCGCGGGACGCGCCGGCGCGGAGGCGCGCAAGATGGTCGTCGAGGCATTCCACGACGCCGTCGCGCATCGCGAGCGTCTCGAAGAACGCGGCGCCGGCGGGGAAGCTGCCGGGCGAGGGATCGCCCGGGACGAGGACGCCGTCTCTCCAGACGCGGCTCATGCGGGGAGCGCGCGGGCGAGCGCGACGCGGAGGGCGAGGGCCTTGCGCAGGGATTCGTCGTGTTCGCGCCCGGGGACGGAGTCTGCGACGACGCCGGCGCCGGCCTGCACGAAGCAGCGGGAGGGAGGGAGGAACGGGTGCACCTGCACGAGGGTGCGGATGACGATGTTGAGGCAGAGGTCGCCGGAGAAGTCGATCCAGCCGACGGAGCCGGTGTAGAAGCCGCGGGCGACGGGCTCGAGTTCGGCGATGACCTGCATCGTGCGCACCTTGGGCGCGCCGGTCACGGTGCCGCCGGGGAACAGCGCGCGGATGACCAGGGCCGGCGTCGGCCGGGGCGAGGCGAGCGCGCCCTCGACCTGCGAGACGAGGTGCATCACGTGCGAGTAGCGCTCGACCGCCATGAACTCCGGCACGCGGACCGTGCCCGGCGCGGCGACGCGGCCGACATCGTTGCGGAGCAGGTCGACGAGCATGAGGTGCTCGGCGCGCTCCTTGGAGTCGGCCGCGAGCTCGCGGGCGAAGGCGCCGTCCTCGTCGGCCCGGCCCGTGCGCGGACGCGTCCCGGCGATCGGACGGGAGGCGATGCGGTCGCCGACGGCCTCCACGAGCAGCTCCGGCGACCCGCAGACGAGGGTGAAGCCCGGCCCGCGCAGGTAGGACATGTACGGCGAAGGATTGGTCGCGCGGACGGCCTCGTAGGCGAGGAGCGGATCCGCGGGCGCGGGCAGCTCCAGCCGGGTCGAAAGGTTCACCTGGTAGGTGTCGCCGGCGGCGATGTACGCCTGCGCGCGGCGGGCCGCCTCCGCGAAGGCGACGGCGTCCAGCGTCTCGCCGAGGATCGGCGCCGGCTCCCCGGCCGGGCGAAGCGCGGGCGGCGGCGCGGCGCAGGCGGCGTCCCAGCGCGCGGCGAACTCCGCGGCGCGGACGCGCAGCGCGGCGAGGTCCTCGCCGACGGCCGCCTTCCGGACGAAGTCGGGACGCGGCGCGACGACCACGACGAGGTCGCCCGTGTGCGCGTCGAAGGTCAGCGTGTCGCCGGCGGCGAGCAGCACGGCGCGCGGCAGCCCGAGGTCCTCCGGGGCCGCCCGCACCGGCTCGAAGTCGCCGGCGGCCTCGTAGCCCAGCGCCAGGATCCAGCCGTTGCGGAAGCGCGGCCAGCCGGGCGGCGGGGGCGGCGCGACGTTGCCCAGGTCGGCGAGAAAATCCGCCGCACCGCGGCCGGGCAGCGGCCAGTAGCAACCCTCGTCCATCTCCTGGATCGAGCCATCGGCGGCGAGCGTCCGCACCGAGTCGGCCGCGGGGACGACGACCGTGTGGCGCCCCGTCGGGCCGCTTTCCAGCACCGCATGGAAAAGTCCGGTGAGCAGGGGCGCCCAGGAGGCGGGGCGCGAACGGCCCGGGAAGCGGGCGACATACGCGCGGCCGGGCGCGTCGGGCAGGAGCTCCTCGGACGGCGCCGGCAGGTCAGGCATCGGAGAAGTTGACGTTGTAGCCCGGCAGCGCCTGAGCCGTGAGGACGGTCCGGGCGTCGGCGACCGTGACCCCGTAGACGTGCAGCTCCTGCCGCGAGCCCTTGGACACGACCGTGACGCGCAGCCCTCCGGGCAGCGGGCGCACCTTCACCGAACGCCCGCGGGCGCCGATGCCGGCCTCGATCATCCCGCGGGAGACGCGGCCGCGGGCCTCGAGCAGGCGCACCACCGGTTCCGCGGCCTCGATGACCGTGGTGTGCGTGCCCGCCCTGCCCCGCCGCGAAGGCATGCTCAGGGGATCTCCCAGCCGTAGGGGTGCTCCGAGAGCATCTCGATGCCCCCGCGCGTGATGAGCGCCACGTCCTCGAAGCGGCACCCGCCGAGACCGGGATAGTAGAGGCCCGGCTCGACCGTGAGCACGTGCCCGGGGCGCAGCGCGTGAGGCCAGCGCCGGGAGAGCGCCGGGGGCTCATGGATGTCGAAGCCGAGCCCGTGGCCGAGACCGTGGAAGAAGCCGACGTAGGTGCCCTTCACCAGCCCGGTGCGGTAGCGGAGGCGGGAGAAGTGGGCGATGACCGCCTCGTGCACCGCGCTGCCCTTCACGCCCGGACGCATCCGGCGGAGCGCCAGACGCTGGGCGGAGAGGACCGCCTCGACCATCCGGCGCTGCTTGGCGGAGGCGCGGCCCTTGAGGTAGGTGCGCGTCATGTCGCCGTACTGCCCGGACTCCGTGTGGCGCGGGTAGATGTCGCAGACGATCAGCTCGCCGGCGCGGACCGGACCCGAGCCCGAGCAGTGGCAGTCCACCGCCTGGTCGCCGGGGGCGATGATGAGGCCGATGTCGCAGAGCGCGCCGGCGCGGAGGATGGCGACCTGGGCCTCCTCCTTTAGCAGCTCGGCGGTGACCGCGCGTCCCCGCCAGCGCAGCGCGCCGCGCGGACCGACCGAACACTCGGCGAGCACGCGCTCGACCGCGGTGAAGCCCGCGCAGGCCGCGCGGTTGCCGGCGCGGATGCCGGCGATCTCGGCGCGCGACTTCACCCAGCGCTCGGGGAAAAGTTCCGGCGCGCCGCGCTCGGTCAGCTGCGCGCCCAGCGGGACCAGGTCGAGCCCGAGGTCCTTCAGGCGGAGGAAGAGCCCCGTGGGAAAGTCCGACGGGACCGTGAAGCGCGTGACCCCGCGGGCGAGCGCCGCGTACACGATGGCGTCGGGCACGCCGGCGGAGGGATGCGAGCACCGGAGGTCCGTGAGGAGCGCGGTGAGGTCGACGACCTCGTCGAGCGCCGACTCCGTGCGTGCGCGGCCCACCTCGAGGCTGGGCAGCAGGCCGACCTTGCGTCCGCGCGCGGAGAAGGCGGGGAACGGGTCCGAGGCGCGGAAGCCGGTGAACCAGCGCAGGTCGGCGTTCTGGGACGGCGTGGCCATCATGAGGACGTCGCGGGGGCGGGCTTCGCTTCGGCGTGACTTCTTGGGCATGCCCGGAAGATGCCCGAAGCCTTCGGGCGGGAAAGCGCAAAGGGCCCGCCCGCGGCTTGACCGTCGGGACCGTCCCGCCCAATCTGACCGATCCCGGGAGTCGCGGGCATCGTTCAGTGGTAGGACCCCACTTTCCCATAGTGGTGACACCGGTTCGAATCCGGTTGCCCGCTCCCGGGACGCGGGCTTGACCCGGCCCGGCCCGCATGGATAGTCACCGTCCGGCCAGGCGGGTATCGTTCAGTGGCAGGACCCCACTCTTCCAAAGTGGTGACACCAGTTCGAATCTGGTTACCCGCACCAGCCGGAGCTCAGTTCCGCCAGGGCAGCTGTCCGGCGGGCGTGACCTCGAGGAAGCTCTTCCAGGCGGCCAGTTCGTCCTCGGAGAGGGCGGAGGCCGTGACGAGCCGCCAGCGCGGCCGGGTCGGGGCGCGGCGGAGGGTCATGCCGGCCTGTTCGGGCTGACGGTTGGCCTTGCGGGCGTTGCAGCGGATGCAGGCCGTGACGATGTTCTCCCAGTTGGTGCGGCCGCCGACGTCTCGGGGGACGACGTGGTCGAGGTTGAGCTCCTCCTCCCGGAGCTGCCGGCCGCAGTACTGGCAGGTGTGCTCGTCGCGCAGGTAGACGTTGCGACGGCTGAAGCGGATCTCGCGACGGGGGACGCGGTCGTACTCGCCGAGCAGGAGCACGCGGGGGACGCGGATCAGCATGCAGGCGGAGCGCACGCCGTCGGCGGAGCGCGGCGGATGGCGGAGCGAATGTTCGAGCCACTCGGCGGCGGGGAAGACCTGGTGCGACCCTTCGCCCTCGGCATGGACCGCGCTCGCACGCCCGCGAAACAGCAGGTTCATCGCGCGGAGGACTCCGACGATGTTGACCGGCTGCCAGAGACGGTTGAGGACGAGGACCCTGTATTCGGGACGGATGGGCACGCGGTCAGATTGCCACGTCGGCGACGCGGGTCAACCGCCTCAGCCGAAGACGGCCCAGAGCAGGAGGGCGACCAGGCCGACCACCAGGATGGTGTACACCAGCTTGTCGCGGTCCAGGGGTGAGGCGGGGCCCACGGGCAGCGCGAAGCCCTCGACGTCGGCCTCCTCGACGCCGGAATCCAGCGGACGACGCGAGGCCTTCAGGGAATGGTGGGCGTTGAAGTCGGCGGCGGCCTTCTCCTCGTCGAGCCGGAGATACTTGGCGTAGAGCTTCACGAAGCCGCGCTTGTAGACGTCGGCCAGGGGGATCGACTCGAACTGCCCGGCCTCCATGGCCTGCAGGTAGTCGGTGCGGATCTTGGTGAATTCGGCCGCCTCGCGCAGGGTCACGCCGAGCCGCTGGCGGGCTTCCTGGAGTCTTTCACCGAGGGTCTGCATGCCCCGACTTTCGGGCGGGCCGAGGGGGTTGGCAAGCCTCGGCTGGGCTTCAGAGCAGCGCCTCCCAGAGGCCGAAGCACGGCATCGCGATGAACTTCACGACCTGCCCGAGGAGCACCCTGAAGGGCTGCAGGTTGACCAGCACGAGGAGGATGATGAAGCCCCAGCGGGCCAGGGCCATGAAGGCCGCCTCCGAGAACAGGCCCAGGCGGAGCGCCACCCTCGATCCGTCGAGCGGGGGGACGGGGATGAGGTTGAAAGCGATGAGGCTGGCGTTCATGAGCAGGCCCTGGGCGAGGAACTCGGTGGTGGGGCCCTTCTCGAACCCGCCCAGGCCGCCGATGAGGGCGAAGGCGATGCAGAGCAGGAGGTTCATCCCCGGGCCCGCGAGGGTGATGAGGATGTCGTCGGCCCGGCGGGTGCGGGGATTGAGGAGCGCGACCTGCACGGGCCTGCCCCAGCCGATGAGGCCGACCCCGGGGCTGAGGAAGATCATCACGGCGGGGATGGCGATGGTGCCGATCGGGTCGGCGTGGACGAAGGGGTTGAGCGACACCCGGCCCTGCGCGCGGGGCAACGGATCGCCGCGGAGGTCGGCGACCCAGGCGTGGCCGAACTCGTGAAGCCCGATCGAGACGATGAGCAGGATCAGGCTGAGCAGCCCCTCCCGGATGTGCTCGACGAACGCGGCGTCCATCTCAGCCGGCGCCGCAGCCGCCGCGGGGCTTGCCGCAGCCGCAGGCGTTCGTGTGGACATGGTCGGACTTGAGGCCCTTCACGGCGACGACGGGCAGCTGCTTCTCGAGGCGGGCGGAGCCGCACTCGGGGCAGGCCGGGCGCTCGTCGGCGCGCACGAGCACCTCGCTGGCCTTGCCGCAGTCGGCGCAGACGAAGTCGAAGAGAGGCATGGGGCGAACCTAGCGGGACGCGGCGCGGGAATCCAACCCGAAACCCGCTTGTCGGGGCGGACGACGGCTCCCATCCTGCGGCATGGACCTCGCGGCCCGCATCCGGCTGGCGGAGCGACGCGGCCTCGCCCGGCCGCACGCGCGCACCCTGGCGCGCCTGCGCACCCCGCGGGCCGTGCAGGACTTCCTCTGCCGCCTGCCGCAGAACTTCGAACCCGACGGCGACACGGCGCGGCCGGTGCAGAAGGCCCTCGACGCCGACTGCGCCCACTGCATCGAGGGCGCGATGATCGCGGCCTTCGCGCTCTGGCTGCAGGGCCACCCGCCGCTGATCCTGGACTTCAGCGCCCACCGCGACATGGACCACGTCATCGCGCCCTTCCGCGTGCGCGGTCGCTGGGGCGCCATCTCGAAGACCAACTACGTCTGCCTGCGCTGGCGCGACCCGGTCTACGGAAGCGTGCGCGAGCTGGCGATGTCCTACTTCCACGAGTACGCCAAGGGCCCGCGCAAGACGCTGCGCAGCTATTCGGTCCCGTACGACCTGCGCCGCCTGCCGCCCGAGAAATGGGTGAACGGTCCGGAGAACTGCTGGGAGGTCGCCGAGCGGATCACCTCCGCGCGCCACTATGAGATCGTGGACGACCGCATGGCGCGCGCCCTGCGCCCGCGCGACCCGGTGGAGGTCGCGTCGGACCGGATCACGTCCTTCCCGATCCCCGCCTGGAAGCGCCGGCGGCTCTGAGGTCAGCGCCGGCCGTCGTACCAGAGGTGGCAGGCCTCGCGGCTGCGCGAGGCGCGGCCGAAGGAGGACGCCATCCGCAGGAGGAAGCGGACCGCCTCGGCGGGCGAATACAGGCGCGCCTTGCGCGCGGACGTCAGGAGGGGATGGTCGGCCAGGATCGCGAAGCGCAGCCCGCGCCGACGCCCGACGGCCTTCAGGCGCATGCTGAAGTAGACCTCCTCGCCCGCGTAGTGCTCGGTGCCGAAACCGCCGGCCTCGCGGAAGGCTCCGGCCTCGGCCCAGACGCAGGAGCCGGCGGCCCAGCGGACCACGCGGCTCCAGAGGTTCCAGCCCGCGCTGGCGAGGCGGGCGGGACGCGGCGCGGGGGGCTCGAGCCGCCCGGTGCTGCCGCCGCCGACGAAGCGCCCGGACGCGATGCGGCCCGCGATGCCGGCGAAGAGCTCCCGCGAGGGCAGCGAGTCGGCGTCGATGAAGACGAGCCAGTCGCCCGAGGCGGCCCGCGCGC
>JBJTIX010000056.1:0-30659 GCA_046095205.1 Opitutia bacterium | reverse complement strand
GGGCAGGCTGTTCGACCGCTTCTACCGGACGGATCGCTCCCGCAAGGCGGGCGGGTCGGGGCTCGGGCTGAGCATCGTGCGGCAGGTGGCGGAGCTGCACGGGGGAAGGGTGGCGGCCGAAGCCGCCAAGCCCCAGGGGCTCAGGGTCGTGGTGACGCTTCCCGCGGATACCCCCTGAATGGAAAAACCCGCCGGGGGGCGGGTTTATGCTCCAAGGAAAGTGGAGCGCACGACTGGACTTGAACCAGCAACAGCCACCTTGGCAAGGTGGTACTCTACCATTGAGCTACGTGCGCGCTGGAAGGGAAGCAGACCAAGGCGCTCAGAAGGTGTCAAGCCTTAGCAACCAGCGCCGGCGGGCCTCGGCCGGCGCCGGGTGCAGACCCTTGGCGCGGAGGATGGCGGCGGCCTCGTCGGAACACATCCAGACGAGAGCGGGGCGGATTTCTCGCACGCGCTCCTTGCGGACGTGCAGCACGAGGGGCAGTCGGAAGGGGTAGTCTCCGGCATGCACGTTCTCCGGCGTCGGCAGGTAGGCGGACGCACGACGGCCCTCGCGTCCGTCGGAGACCGCCAGAACTCGCCCGACGCCGGCGGGCGGATGCGCGACGACCAGCATCACGTCGGACCGCGACGCGGCGAGCTGCGTGGCGGCATCAAGGGAGAGTCCGATCCGGACGTCGGGACGGAAAGGCGCGCCGGCGCAGACGGCGCCCGACAGCAGCTCACGGACAAGCTGACCCTCGGCGGAGCAGAGGGCAGGGTAGACGAGTTCGGATCTGCCGCCGGGCAGGTCGTTCCAGTTGACGACGGCGAGACGCTGATCGCGGGCGAACGCACCGGCGAGCTGCACGAAGGAGATCTGCTCCACGGGATTGGAGCGGTGCACGACCACGACGGCCGCCGCGCACGCGAGGGCGAAGGGGGGCGGATCACCGGCCGCATCCTTCACCGCGGGCCCGCCGGCACGTTCGGCCAGAAGCACGGCCGAGAGCCGCCCGGCGTCGTAGGCGCGCGCGGCGGGCAGAGTGCCGGCGAAGTCCGCCCGGATTCCCGCCTTGACGACCCCTTCCGTCAAAGGCGCGAACAGGTCGCTGCCGCCGATTTCTGCGGCGACGAGCGGCAGCGCCAGCAGCAGGCCGAGCAGGGGCCTCACGATGCGGCCTCCGGTCCGGGGTCGAGCTCGGGCCACTGGAGCAGCTTGCGGTGCAGGGTGCGGCGGGAGATCCCCATGAGCTCCGCGGCCCGGGTGCGGTTGCCGGCCGCGGCGGCCAGGGCCTGCTTGAGGAGCTGCTTCTCGTTATGGGTGCGGTCCAGCACCTGGACGCCGGCGGGGGCGGAAGGGGCCGATGCCGGGGCCGCCTGCGAGAATCTCGGGTCGAGGTCCGAAGCGGCCACGACCTTGCCGGCCCGCAGGACGGACAGGTTCTCGCAGGCGTTGCGGAGCTCACGGATGTTGCCGGGCCAGGAGTGGCGCACCAGCACGGCCTCGGCCTCGGGCGAAAGGCGGGCGGCGGGCATTCCGTTCTCCTTGGCGAAGCGCTCGAGGTAGTGGGCTAGGAGGAGAGGGATGTCGTCCTTCCGCTCGCGCAGGGCGGGAAGGCGCAGCGGCACCACCGACAGGCGGTAGAAGAGGTCCTCGCGGAACTTGCCCTCCTTCACCATCTGCTGGAGATCGCGGTTCGTCGCGCAGACAAGGCGGAGGTCGAGGGAGACGGGACGGTGGGACCCGAGGCGCTCGACGCTGCGGGTTTCAAGGAAGCGCAGCAGCTTGACCTGCGTGGTCGCGTCGATCTCGCCGATCTCGTCCAGGAAGAGCGTGCCGCC
Source organism: Opitutia bacterium (assembly GCA_046095205.1). Taxonomy (GTDB): domain Bacteria; phylum Verrucomicrobiota; class Verrucomicrobiia; order Opitutales; family UBA953; genus UBA953. Next base: position 28,832 of record JBJTIX010000056.1, on the reverse strand, counting down.
GTCGGCCGCCTCGAACCTGCCGATGCGCCGCTCGTTGGCGCCGGTGAACGCGCCCTTCTCATGGCCGAACAGCTCGGACTCGAGGAGGTTCGCGGGGATGGCGGCGCAGTGGACCGGCACGAATGGGCCCTTGGAGCGGGCTCCGGCCTGGTGGATCATCTGGGCGAACAGCTCCTTGCCCGTGCCGGTCTCGCCGAGGAGCAACACGGTGGCGTTGGAAGGCGCGACGGTGCGCACCTGCTCGACCGCGCGCTGGAAGGCGGCGGCGGAGCCGATGGCCTCGCCGAGGCTGAACTTGCGGTCGAGACGGGCGCGCAGGACGTCGACCTCCTTCTCGGCGGACCGGGCGCGGAGGCCGCGCTCGAGCAGGATCTCGACCTGCCGCAGGTCGACCGGCTTCTGCAGGAACCAGTAGGCGCCCCGGCTCATCGCGTTCACCGCCGTCTCCACGTCGCCGTAGGCCGTCAGCATGATGCAGACCGGACGCCCGGGGAGCCGGAGCGCGCGGTCGATGACCGCCATGCCGTCCTCGCCGGCCATGCGCAGGTCCGTCAGCACCGCGTCGGGCGGGACGTCCTGCATGATGCGGGCCGCCTCGGCGGCGTCCTTGGCGACGAAGGTCTCATACTTCTCCTCGAAGGCGGCCCGGAGGCCGTCGCGGATGTGCTTCTCGTCGTCGACGATGAGTACGGTCTGCTTCATGGTCAGGATCCGGCCTGCGGACGCTGGGAGGCGGCCGACCAGGCGCGGGCCGCCTTCTCGGCGAGGGCGATGCGGGCGCGCTCGACCTCGGACAGGCGGGCGCGGAGGTTGGAGTTGGCGACTTCGGCGAGGTCGTCGAGGTCGCAGAGGTAGGCGCCTTCGGCGCCGCGCGCGGCGGCGTCGAAGTTGCGCGGGACGCCCATGTCGACGAGCGGCAGCGGACGGCCCTGCCGGCGCGCGAGCATGCCGCGCACGGCATCGGCATCGATCATGGGCCGCTCCACCGCGGCGCAGCCCACGATGACGTCGTGGGCATGGGCCTGGCGCAGGGCGTCGGCGAGCAGCAGGGCCGAACCGCCCACCTCCTCGGCGAGGGCGCGGGCGTTCTCGAAGGTGCGCGAAGCGACGGAGACCTGGGTGGCGCCGCGGGAGACAAGCGCCTTGGCCACGCTGCGTCCGGCCTCGCCGGTGCCGAGGACGAGCACGCGCGCGTCCTCGAGCGCGCCGAAGACGCGCGCGGCGAGGTCGACCGCCACATTGCCCAGGCTGACCTGGCCCTGCGAGATGCCGGTGTTCGTGCGGGCCCAGGCCGCGGCCTGGAAGGCGCGCTGGAAGAGGCGGTTGAGCACGGGGCCGGTCATGCCCCGCGCGAGGGCGTCGGAATAGGCGTCCTTCACCTGGCCGGCGACCTCCGCCTCGCCGACCATCTGGGAGTCAAGGCCCGCGACCACGGAGAAGAGGTGCTCGACGGCCTGGAGGCCGGGGATGGGGCGGAGGTGCGGATCGACGGCGGCGGAACCGCCGGAAGAGGCGCGCAGCAGGGCCTCGCGCGCATGCAGCGCGACCGCCTCGTCGCCGACCACGTAGGCCTCGAGACGGTTGCAGGTGGAAAGCAGGACGGCCTCGCGCAGTCCCGCGCCGCGCACCGCGGCATAGAAGGCCTCGACGCCCTCCGGCCCGACGGCGAAGGAGGCGCGCGCGTCGAGTCCGGCGGTATGATGCGTGGCGCTGAGCGCCACGAGGTTCGCGGCGGCGCTCATCGGGAGGGAAGGGAGAGCCAGAAGGCGATCGCCGCGGGAACGGCCACGCCCAGCGCGGCCGCCGCGAAGGCGGAGCCGGAAAGGGTGCCGCGCCTGCGGCGCACAAGTATGATGAGGCACCAGGCCCAGGTGACGAGGGCGGCCGCGAGCTTGGGAACGCCGACGAGCGCGGGGACGCGCTGAGCCCAGTCGGCCGCTCCGATGACGAGCGAAAGCCCGAGCAACCACACGGCCGCGCCCAGCAGCTGGCTGCCGATGCGGTCGAGGGGAACGAGCGCGGGCAGCAGCGAATAGATGCCGCCGAACTTGCGCCGCGCCAGCGCCCGGTCCTGCAGGAGGTAGGCCGCGGAGTTGAGCACGAGCGCGCCGATGACGCAGTAGGCGAGAACGGCGGCACCGACATGCACGCCGATGAGCGGCTTCTCCTGCGCGACAATCGGGCGCACGTCGAGCCCGAGCCAGCCGGCCGCGAAGAGGCAGGCGGCGACGGCCAGGCCGATGGCCCAGGCGGGCAGGCGATGCTCAAAGGTGAGGTCGAGGAAAAGCGCGACCGCCCCGAGCCCCCACCCGATGGTAAGCAGGAGCTCGGCGCCGGTGCCGATGGGAAGCTCGTGCCGACGAAGACCCTGAAGGGCGAGCAGGGCGGTCAGCAGCACCCATCCGAACCGGATGATCCAAGCCGACCCAGACTGCGGGGGACGAAAACCGAGCGGCTCGAAACGGGAGGCAAAATCCCACGCCGCACCCAGGAGAAAAAGCACCCCGCAAAGCAGCCATGCGTCCCCGGTCAGGGGGTGCTCAGACAGGTCTGCCGCCAAACTCAGCATCCCTCGAAAAAAGCCGAGGTGGGACATTTTGGCAAACCATGAAACTCGTCTGGACGGCTTGATTTCGAGAAAAACCCCCGATAAGGTCGGAAATCATGTCCTACGACCCCTACGACCTTACCCAGCACCCCCCTCGCAGCCCCCGCTGCCGACTCGGTGGCCTGGTCATCCTCCCGCGCATGATCGATAAATGCCGGGCTACCCTTAAGGGTAAGAACGGAGAATATACCTACGGTTGCTCCCTCGACCAGAACGTCCTGACTTTCCTGGGCGTCGACCAGGAAGCACTTAAGTCTCAGATTGCCAGTGGTTTAGGTGATGGAGACCTGCTCAAGTGGATCATGGCTAACGCCAAGACCCCCCGGCTCCCCCACGAAATCGACGCCTTCAGCACCTTCCATGAACGGCGTTCGGCGACCGCAGTGGCCGGTCGCGCCCGGATGTCCGAATACCAGTCGTCGACCCCGGCCGGGGCCAAGCGCGAAGACATCGCCGCCTGGTTCGACGTCCTGGATCTCGACGACAACCAGAGCTTCGGCGGCAAAGTCTGACGGCGCCGGTGGGCCGTCCCGGAAAAGTCCTGCTCGTCTGCATGGGCAACATCTGCCGCTCGCCGACAGCGGAGGAGGTGCTGCGCGTGAAGGCGCACCGCGCCGGACTCGAGGTGCGTTTCGACTCGGCGGGCACGGAAGGCTACCACATCGGCGACCCGCCGGACTCCCGCTCGGTCCGACATGCGAAGCGGCGCGGTTACGATCTTTCCGGCCTGCGCGCCCGCCGCGTCACCGCGGATGACTTCGTCTCGTTCGACCTCATCCTCGCGGCCGACCATGCTAACTTGGAGGCGCTGCGGCGCCGCGCACCTTCGTCGCAGGCGCACAAACTGCAGCTGCTCCTCGGCGAGGAGGAGCTGCCCGATCCCTACTACGGCGAAGCCGACGGCTTCGAGCTCGTGCTCAATCTGGTCGAAAAAAGGGCCGATTTGCTCGTCCAACGCTGGCTTGCGGGCAACTGAATGGTTGCCGATGCCGACGCGCGCGCGTTTGCTTCCCACCGGATGTATCAGGTCAATTTCAGCGACCAGGCGATGGGCGTCCTCGCCAAGCTTCCGACGCTCGAACAGCTCGAGGTCGTCGAGGCCTTTTCCAATCTGACCCCCGAGGACATGCTTGAAGGACGCTCCGACCTCGGCTCGGTGAGAAGGGAAGGGCACACCTTTCACCGCCTCCGCGTCGGCGAATACCGCATCTACTTCGAGGCCACCGAAGGCGCCCTCATGGCCCATTACGTGCTGCACCGGCATACCTTCGCCGACTTCGCGTTCCGTTCGCACCTGCCCTTCGGCGACGACGAGGCGCGCATCGAACAGGAGCGCGGCTTCTGGAAATACCTCGACGACCCCAAGCGCTGACCGTGTCAAATCACCCCGAAAAAGGCCGCTATTCCACGCCCGAACAGGCGGCACGCATCTACCTGCTGCCCAACCTCTTCACGGCGGGCAACATGCTGTGCGGGTTCCTCTCGATCAAGAACCTGATCGAGGCCAGGTTCGCCAGCGGCACGGACAACGCGGTGCAGGCGGACCACTACCTCTGGGCGGTCTGGTTCATCCTCTTCGCGTGCATCTGCGACCTCTTTGACGGCCGGGTGGCCAGGGCCACCGGTCGCGAATCGCTCTTCGGGGCGGAATTCGACTCCATCGCCGACACGGTCTCGTTCGGCGTGGCACCGGCCCTGATGGCGTGCTTCCTCATCATCCGCCCCGGGGCGGGCGACAACGTGCAGCTCGCCACCTGGCTCCTGGCCTTCGTCTACCTGCTCTGCGTCGGCGTTCGTCTGGCCCGCTTCAACGTGCTCACCAACCCCCTCGTTCCCGGGAATGAGAAGCGCGCGGCGGGCGGAGACTTCGTCGGCCTGCCTTCTCCCGCGGCCGCCGGCATGATGGCCTCCCTGGTGCTCATCCTCAGCGCGTTCATCCGCCGCGACCTCACCGGCAACCCCTTCGACCAGAAGGCCGAGGCCTGGACCTGGAGCCTGCTCCCCCTGATGCTGGTCATCTCCTACCTGATGATCAGCAACGTGCGGTTCCCCAGCTTCAAGAAGCTGGACTGGACCGCCCGGGCCCGCACGCGGGTGTTCATCCTCATCGTCCTGGTCGGGGCCGCGGTCATCCGCTACCCCGAATACAGCTTCCCGGCGCTTTTCCTCGGCTACATCGTCTGGAGCGTGGTGCGGCACTTCTTCCTGCTGAAGAAGAGCGAGATCGACCCGGCGCCGGACGATGAGGAGGACGAAGTGGAAACGCTGTGAATTGACTGTGGACGGACAGTGTCCGCGATGGCCTGCGAATAAGGGCCCGCTTGCTGACACCCTGTTCACGGACAAGGGCGGAAGACCGACGGGCTGCGCCGCAACGGGTTGCGGACTTATGCACGGACTTCCGACCCCTGATGCTACTTCTGGTATCTATGAATAAAAGGTAAGTGATAAGCAGTCCGACCGGAAACGGGCAAAGAGGGGTTGCTTCCCTCCCCCTTCTGCCCCCAAATCTCACCTCATCATGAAGTTCAAGGTAAACCGAAACCATTTCTTCAACGGGCTCTCCAGCGTGACCAACGTCGTCGGCAGCCGCGCCACGATGCCGATCCTCCAGAACGTGCTCATCGAGGCCGAAGGAGACAACGTCACCCTCACCACCACGAACCTCGACCTGGCCATCTGCTGCCGCATCAAGGCCTCCGTTTCGACTCCCGGCCGCATCACGCTCCCGGTCAAGAAGCTCGTTCCGATCGTACGTGCGCTTTCCAGCGCCGAAGCCGTAGTCGAGCTGACCGGCAAGGAGCGCGTCAAGATCACCTCCGGAAGTTCGGTGTTCCAGGTGGCCGGACTTCCCGCCGACCAGTTCCCGCCAATCTCCAATTTCACCGGTTCGGCGGCCATCACGCTCAATCAGGACGACCTCGGCGACATGCTCCGCAAGGTCAGCTACGCCCAGTCTTCCGACGAGAACCGCTACATCCTCAACGGCGTGTTCTTCGAGTTCAACGAGGGCAAGCTGACCGTCGTGGCCACGGACGGCCGTCGTCTGGCGAAGTGCGAACGCGCCCTGGCCGGCGCGGACAAGCCCCTGGCCCTCATCCGTCCCGCCCGCACCATCGTCGAGCTGATGCGCCTGCTCAAGTCGGGCGGCAACGCCCAGGTCTCGCACAATGAGCGTCAGGTCGGCTTCAACATCGAAGTGCCGAAGAACGACGAAGGCCTCGTGGACCGCATCCAGCTCGTGTCCAAGGTCGTCGAAGGCAACTACCCCAACTACCGCCAGGTCATACCGAAGGACCCCGGCTCCAAGGTTCGCCTCGAGCGCGAGAAGATCCTCGAGAGCGTCACCCGCGCCGCCCTGATGACCGACGACCGCAACAACACCGTACGTCTGACCGTCTCGAAGAAGACCCAGAACCTCGAGATCTCCGCCAAGTCCGAAAGCGGCGAGGCGCACGAGCCCATCGCGGTGAAGTACGAGGGCCCCGACGTGAACATCGCCTTCAATCCGACCTACGTCATCGACCCGCTCAAGGCCCTCACCGAGGACGAGCTGGACTTCGAATTCAAGGACGACATGTCCCCCGGCGTCATCCGCGGACTCAAGGGCGACTTCCTCTGCGTCGTGATGCCGCAGCGGATCTCCTGAGGTCACAGGCCGGGGTCCGAGCAGTCCGGCAGCGCGGCGATGCGCGCAAGGATGCGCCGTGACGCCTCCATGAAGCGGTCGGGGTGGTCCCTGCCCGGATCATATTCCGACGGCCCCATCGGATCGCCGAAGGTGACGCGGATGCGGGCCCCGCCCGACGGCACCACGGCGCCGCGCGGCAGCACGTCCCGCGCACCCCTGACGCGCACCGGCACGACGGGCACGCCCGACTTGCAGGCCAGCAGGCCCGCCCCGGCCTTCGCCTCGCCGATCACGCCGTCGGCGCTGCGCGTCCCCTCCGGGAAGATCAGCAGGCCGTTGTTCGCCGCCAGGGCCGCCAGCGCGGTGCGTATCGCCCCGAGGTCGGCGCTGTCGCGGTCGATCGGGATGGAGTTGCACGCCCTGATCAGCGCGCCGAACACGGGATTGTAGAAGAGCGTGCGCCGGGCGACGAACGCGATCTCGCGCGGCAGGCACGAGCCCACCAGGGGCGGATCGAGCATGCTCTGGTGGTTCGAGGCGAGGAGGCATGCGCCGTCGGGCACCTTCTCCCAGCCCTCGACCTCGAGCGTGGCGAAGACCTCCATGGCCGACCGGCATCCGTGATAGACGAGACGGTAGGCGAGGTTCTGCGAGGAGAGGATCATCGGCCGGCGGCGGCCACGACCAGCGCCTCCACCCGGGCGACGACCTCGTCAAGGCTCAGCGCGGTGTTGTCGATGCGGACGGCGCCCTCCGGGCACACCATCGGCGAGGCGCTGCGGGTGGAGTCCATCCGGTCGCGGCGATCGATGGGATCCTTCATGCCTTCGGCGGCGCGGCGACGTTCGCGGGCGGCGGCGTCGGCCTCCAGGAAGATGCGCACCTCGGCGTCGGGCATCACGACCGAGCCGATGTCGCGGCCCTCCATCACCACGCCGGCGAACCCGCCCGCGCGCGCGGCCTCGGTCTGCGCGCGCTGATGTCCCAGCAGGAAGGCGCGCCCCGCGGGCATGGCGGCGACGGATGAAACCGCCGCGTTCACCTCCGGGGTGCGCAGGTCGGCGGGGGAGGGCATGACGCCGTCGAGCTCCAGGCGGGCGGCGAGGCCCGACACGACCGAGGCTGCGCGCATGCCCGCCAGCGCCTGACCGACGCCCTTCGGGTCGTCGGCCTTCGCGCCGCGCAGCAGCAGGGCGCGTGTCACGGTGCGGTAGTGCGCGCCGGTGTCCACGTGCAGCAGCCCGAGGCGGGCCGCCAGCGCGCGGCTGGTGCTCGACTTGCCCGACGCCGCGCCGCCGTCGACCGCCACGCGCACGAAGGACCCTCGCAGCGCGTCCAGCGCGGGGAAGAAGTCCGGGAAGGTCTTGCCCGTGCAACCGGGGTCCTCGATCTCGATCCACGGACGGCCGTCGCCGAAGAGGTCGTGGCAGCCGAGCACGCCGAAGCTCATCGCCATGCGGTGGTCCTCGTAGGTGCGGATGCGCACGGGGCCTCCGGCCGCGGCCCGGCGCATCGCCTCGCGGTCGGGATGCACGGTGAGGTCGGAGAGCGCGGGGTCGGCCCTGAGCTGCGCGGCCGAAGGAACGACGCGCAGGCCGATGCGCTCGAGTTCCGTGGCCATGGCCAGCATCCGGTCCGTCTCCTGCCGGCGCGTGTGGCCGATGCCGCGCATCGTCACCGGTGCGTCGGCGAGGGCGGCCGTGGTCGCGAGGGTCAGGAAGGTGTCCGAGAAGGCGTTGAAGTCGAAGTCGCCGCCACGCACCGCCGGCCAGCCGCCGGTGACGACCGCGGGTCCGTCCTGGCGCAGACGCGCCCCGCAGGCGGCCGCCACCTTGGCGAAGGCGGTGTCTCCCTGCAGCCCGCCCTCGGCGTAGCCGCCGATACGGACGCAGGATCCCGCCGGCGCGGCGGCGGGCAGGGCGATGAAGTAGCTGGCCGCGGTCGCGTCAGGCTCCACCGCGTATTCTCCGGGCGCCCTGTAAGGTCCCGGGGCCGGGCAGGTCCAGACGCCGTCGGCCGCGCGTGCGAGCGGGCGGCCGAACTGCGCGCACATCCGCGCGGTCATCTCGACGAAGGGCTCCGAAACGGTCTCGCCGCGCATGCGCACCGAGGAGCCGGGAGCCAGCGGCAGCGCCATCAGCAGGGCGGACAGCAGCTGCGACGACGCGGAGGCGTCGACTTCCAGCCGGCCGAGGCGGCCCGACGTCTCGAGGGTGAACGGGAAGCCCTGCGCCTCGCTTCCGTCGGGGGCGACGGCGCGGCAGCCCGCGCCGCGCAGGGCGTCGAGCAATCCGGCCATGGGGCGGGCGCGCATCGCCTCGTCGCCGTCCAGCTCGTATCTGCCGCCGGGCGCGAGGGCGAGGAAGGCCGTGAGGAAGCGTGCGGCCGTGCCGGCGTTGCCGACATGGAGACGGGCGCGGGCCGCGGGGATTCTGCCGCCGAGCCCGCGCACGCGGACGGTCCGCGCCTTCTCATCCGCGGCCGCCTCGAAGCCGAGCGCGACGAGCGACTCGGTCAGGATGCGGGTGTCACGGCTGAAGAGCGCGCCCGTGAGGAGCGTCTCACCCTCCGCCAGGGCGGCCAGGATGAGCGCGCGGTTGGTCACGCTCTTGGAGCCCGGCACCCGTGCGACGCCCCTGGCGGGATGCCGGAACGGCCGGATGACGACGGATCCGCTCATGCGTTCCGGTCGAGCGATTGCCGGAGCGTCCGCGCCTCCGCGAGGATCCTGCGGACGGCGTCCGCATCTCGCCGGACGAGCGCTTCGCGCAGGGCCGCCGAACGCGTCTCCAGGGAGCTCAGGCCCGCGGCGACGCGTTCCGCGTTGTCCATCAGGATGCCGACCCAGAGATGCTCCTCGCCCGCCGCGATGCGGGTGGCGTCGCGCAGGCCAGAGCCGGCGGCCGCCGCGCTGAATCCCGGCGTGTCGGCGACGGCGAGCATGAGCGCCGCGGCCGCGGCGTGCGGGAGGTGGCTCACCGCCGCGACGATCGCGTCATGCGTCTCGGGGTCGGTCTCTTCGGTCACGCAGCCCAGGCTGCGCCAGAAGGCGTGCACGCGCTCGACCGCGCCGCGGCTCTCGCCGCCGGCCGGCGTGACGTAGCATGTGCGCCGCTCGAAGAGGGTGGCGTCCGCATGCCGGGAGCCCGCCTTCTCCGACCCGGCCATCGGGTGCGCGCCCACGAAGCGCGCCGTCGCGGGCAGTTCGGCGCGGGCCGCCGCGACTACCGCGGCCTTCACGCTGCCCGCATCGGTCACCAGGCAGCCGGGCGCCAGGTGGGGCGCGATCGCGCGGAAGGTGGCCGCGGCCGAATCCACCGGGGTGGCGACGACCACGAGGTCGGCGCCGCGCACGCACTCGGCCTCCGTGTCGAACACTTCGCCGGCGGCGAACCCGCGCAGGGTTTCGCGGGCGGATTCCGAGCGCGACCATGAGCCGAGCCCCTCCGCCAGGCGACGCCTGTGCGCGGCCAGCAGCACCGAACCTCCGATGAGTCCGGCGCCCACCACGGCGATTCTCTGGAAATGGGCCATCTGCGGGATTGAACGACCGACATTGATGGACAAGTATGACCGACTGATAAAGCAAACAAACCGGGTCTCAGGCCCGGAAACGCCGTCATGACCCAAGGCCCCGACCCAACCAAGCCAAGCGTGTCGTCCCGCTCCTCGGGCCGGTCCCGCGAGGACGGCTGGCTCGACGCCCACGGGGACCGGGTGCGTACGGCGGTCATCGTCTGCGTCCTGCTTGCGCTCGCCTTCGTCGCCGCCTGGCTGATGACGGCCGAACGCCGGGCCAATCGCCGGGGAGCCGACGAGCTGCCGCCGGAGGCGGCCGCGGCTTTGCTCGAGCGGTCGAAGCAGCTGGAGAAGGCCTACGAGCAGGCGCTCGTCGTCCGCGCGGTGCCCACGATGGAGGACATCAGGCTTCTCGAGGGCGCGCTCGAGGCGCAGGAGGCCTACGTCAGCGCGCGCCGTGCCGTCGGCGCCGACACCTTCAGGACCGAGCAGCTCAGGCGGAAGCTCCACCTGATTCACGCTGACCGCCTGCGGACCCTCGCGGACGCGGCCGAGGCAAGGGCGCGCGCCGCGCTCCGCACGGACCCCGTCGCCGCCTTCGGAGATTTCACCGCCGCGCTGGCCGCCGAGACCGAGATCGCCGAGCGCTGGCATTTCTCCGGGCTCGCCGACCAGGGACGCATCGCCCGCCTCCGCACCCGCGTGCGCACGCTCGAGGCGGAACCGCTCGCCCGCAAGGGGCGCACGCTCGAGGCGGAGGGGCGCGCGCTGCTCGAAGGGAAGGGCGGCCACGAGGCCGCGGCGGAGAAGTTCGTCGCCGCGCTGGCCGTGGAACAGGAGCTCGAGGAACGTTACCGCGACGTGCGCACCCCGGAGTACGGTCGGGTGGCCGCGCTCGCCGCGCTGCGCGAGACCGCGCTGGGCCGCCCCCTCGCCCTCGAGGCCGCCGCCGCGGGTGAACAGGCGCGCCGGGCCGAGGCCGCGGGCGACTGGCCCGTCGCAGCGCGCGCCTGGGATGAGGCGTCCGCGAAGCTGACGCGCCTGCTGGCCGAACGACCGCAGAGCGCCGACGCCGCGCCCGCGCGCCGGGCCGAGGTCGCGCGCTCCGCCGCCGCCGCCCGGCATCACGACGCGATCATCGCGGTGCGGTCCGGCCTGTCGGCCGTCCGGACGGAACTCCGTGCGGGCCGCACCGACTCCGCCCTCGGGGCCGCGGCGCCGCTCCTGTCCGAGATGCGGCGTCTCGCCGAGGCCGGCACCGGACTCTTCTCCGCCGAGGATCCGGAGCGCGAGGAGGCGGAGTTCATCCTTTCGCGCCGCGTCCAGCTCGGACCGGTGCAGCGTCTCGTCGCGGAAGGAACGCGCGCCCTGCCCGGCGTCACGGGGCGCAGCATGCTCGTCGCGGAGACCTCCCAGGAGCTGCACCTTGCCGTCACCGGCGACAATCCGAGCGCCGTGCGCAAGGCGGGCGCACCGGTGGACTCCGTGACCTACGACGAGGCCGAAGGAGCCTGCCGCCGGCTGGGCTGGCTCCTCGGACGCAAGGTGCGCCTCGCCGGTGCCGCCGATTACGAGGCGGCCCGCCGCGACCCCGTCTTCCGGGGCGTCCTTGAGGCGCCCGACGAGTGGGCCTGGTCCGAAAAGCCCCTTGGAGCCGACCGTTTCCCCATCCTGGGCGCCACCGCTTCGGGCGGACTGGAGGCCCGGCCGGCCCACCGGAGGGAGCGTTCCCGCTCGGTCGGATACCGCATCGTGGTTGAACTATAATAGTCGGACGACAGGATCCACCCTCCCGATGGCCCAACCCCCCGTCTCACGGCTCCAGCGCGCGGCCTTCTTCGCCGCGCTGTACGGGGCGCTCGCGTTCCTCTCGCTGTGGTTCGCCTATGAGCTGAGGTTCACCGGCTCGGCCGTCCGTCTGGACGGGGACCGCCTCTTCGAGGAGGCCTTCCTGCAGAACCAGCGCCCCGCGGCGCTCCTCTGGGCCGTCCCCCTGAAGGTCGCGCTGCTCGGCCTGGCGGGCCAGTTCAGCGGCGTCTTCTACTACTTCCGCCTGCACGACGCCCTCCGCATGTGCGTGGCGCTCTTCGTCTCCGCCGCGCTCACCATCGCCGTGGCGGAGCTGGCCGCCACCGTCTCCGCGGGGTCCGCCTTGGCGCTGCCGCGCGGCGTGGTGCTGATCGACTTCAACCTTTCCCTGGTGCTCTTCGTCGGCTTCCGCGTCGCCATCCGTTCCCTGCGTGAGCGCTTCTGGACCAAGGATCCCGTGCGGGTGGGCGCCGTCGAGCGCATCGCCGTCATCGGCGCCGGCCGCTCCGGCGAGCAGCTCGTCGCCGACCTGCTCTCCCGCCGCGGCCACGGCCTCGAGCCCGTCTGCTTCCTTGACGAGGACCCCTCCAAGCACGGTCTCCTCATCCACGGCGTCCGCGTCGTCGGCGGAGACGCGCTCGTCCCCCATCTCGGCGAGAGGTACGGCGTCACGGAGGTCATCCTCGCCCTGCCCAGCACGAGCGCGCGCCGCGTGCGCGAGCTGAGCGGCGCGGCCGCCGCCGCCGGCCTGCGCGTCCTCGTCGTCCCCTCGCTTGCCGAGCTCGCCGGCGGCCGTATCCGCGCCACCGACCTCCGTCCTGTCTCCGTCGAGGACCTTCTCGGCCGGGAGCCGGCCCGCCTCGACGATGCGGCGATCGACGCCATGGTCCTGGGCCGCACGGTCATGGTGACCGGCGCGGGCGGCAGCATCGGCCTCGAGATCGCCCGTCAGGCGGCCGCGCGCGGTCCTGCCCGGCTCGTGCTCGTCGACCGCTGCGAAGTCCTCCTCTTCCAGGCCGAGCAGGAGCTCCTCGCCGGCCCCGGCGCGTCGGCGGTCGTGGCCGAGGTCGCCGACGTCACCGATGCGGCCCGCATGCGGGACCTCTTCGCCCGCCACCGTCCCTCGCTCGTCCTGCACGCCGCCGCGCACAAGCACGTGCCGCTGATGGAGTCGCAGCCCGGCGAGGCCCTCAGCAACAACGTGCTCGGGACCGCCGTCGTCGCCGGCCTCGCGTCGGAGCACGCGGTGGAGCGCTTCGTGCTGATCTCCTCCGACAAGGCCATCCGGCCGACCAACGTCATGGGGGCCAGCAAGCGTCTGGCCGAGCTGGCGGTCCAGTCGATGCAGGGGCGGCCCGGCAACCGCACCCGCTTCGTCGCCGTGCGCTTCGGCAACGTCCTCGGCTCCTCCGGCTCCGTCATCCCGATCTTCCGGCGCCAGATCGCCGCCGGCGGCCCCGTGACCGTCACCCACCCCGAGGTGAGGCGCTACTTCCTGACGATTCCCGAGGCGGTCGGGCTCGTCCTGCAGAGCGCCGTCCTCGCCGAAGGGGGAGACATCCTCGTCCTCGAGATGGGGGAGCCCCTCCGCATCCTCGACGTGGCGCGCCAGCTCATCGAGCTCAGCGGCTTCCGTCCCGACGTCGACATCGAGATACGCATCACCGGCCTCCGCCCCGGGGAGAAACTGGTCGAGGAGCTGCATCACGAGGACGAGAAGCACCGCCCCACCGCCCACCCGCGCGTCACCCGCCTGGTCTCCGCCGCTCCGCCGCACGCCGACCTCCCCGGGCTGCTGGCTCGCGTCGAGGCCCTCGTCCCGGCCGAGCCCGACGCGTGCAAGCGCGGCGTCCAGGCCCTCGTTCCGGAATATGAGCCGCGGCTCGGCTGACCGTTCCATCGGTTCGGGCTTCACTCCTGACGCCTGACACGCACGCTTGCGGCATGGCACGCAAGCGGAGCACCAGGCCTTCGGTGGGGGTGATCATGGGGTCCCAGTCGGACTGGGAGACCATGGTCCACGCCGCGGACACCCTCCGCGCCCTCCGCATCCCCTTCGAGTCCGAGGTGGTCAGCGCCCACCGCACCCCGCTCAAGCTCAAGGACTACGCCCTGTCCGCGCGCCGTCGCGGACTCAAGGTGATCATCGCCGGCGCCGGCGGCGCCGCGCACCTGCCCGGCATGGCCGCCGCCATGACCTCGCTGCCCGTCATGGGCGTTCCCGTGCAGTCGAAGTCGCTCGACGGCATCGACTCCCTCCTCTCCATCGTGCAGATGCCCGCCGGGATCCCCGTGCACACCTTCGCCATCGGCCGTGCCGGCGCCGTCAACGCGGCCCTCGCCGCGGCCGCGGTGCTCGCCCTCTCCGACGCGGCCCTCGCCGGCCGGCTCGACGCCTTCCGCGCGAAGCAGACCCGGGCGGTCCTCGACAACCCCGTGCCCGGCCGCAAGGGTCGCCGCCGCTGATCCATGGAGGCCCCGCTGCTCCCCGGAGGCGTCATCGGCATCCTCGGAGGAGGCCAGCTCGGACGCATGTCGGCGATCGCGGCGAGGCGCATGGGCTACCGCGTGCGCACCTTCGACCCTTCGCCGACCGCGTGCGCCGCGTCCGTCTCCGACGAGCACGTCGCCGCCGACTGGGGCGACCGGGCCGCGCTGACGCGCTTCGCCGAGGGCTGCGGGCGCATCACCCTCGAGTTCGAGAACATCCCGCCGCCCACCGTCGAGTTCCTGTCCGCCTCCGTCCCCTGCCATCCCTCCGCCTCCGTCCTCGCGACCTGCCAGAACCGCCGTCGCGAGAAGGAGTTTCTCCGCGCCTCCGGCATCCCGTGCGCGAACTTCGCCGTGGTCTCCTCGCCCGACGAACTGCGCGCCGCGGTCAGGACCATCGGCTTCCCCTGCGTGCTCAAGACCGCCGACTTCGGCTATGACGGCAAGGGGCAGGTCAAGCTCCCCGCGCCCGACGCGGACCTCGACGCCGCCTGGAAGGCAATCGGCGGGGCGATGGGCGTGCTCGAGGCCTGGGTGCCCTTCCAGATGGAGATCTCCGTGCTCGTCGCCCGCACCGCCGACGGGCGCACCGCCGTCTACGACCCGGCCGAGAACGTCCACCGCAACCACATCCTCCACCTTTCCGTCTCACCCGCCCGCATCGCCGCGCCGGCCGCGGCCGAGGCCCGCGCGCTCGCCGTCCGCATCGCGGAGAAGATCGGCCTCGTCGGGCTCCTCGCCGTCGAGATGTTCGTCAAGGACGGGAGCATCGTCGTGAACGAGCTCGCCCCGCGGCCGCACAACAGCGGCCACCAGACCTTCGACGCCCACGAGACCTCGCAGTTCGAGCAGCACGTCCGCGCCGTCTGCGGCCTGCCGCTCGGCGGCACGAGGCCGCTGGCGCCCTCCGCGATGGTGAACCTCCTCGGCGACCTCTGGCGCGGCGGGCGCGACCCCGACTGGACCAGGGTCCTCGCCGACCCGTCCGCGAAGCTGCACCTCTACGACAAGGGCCGGGCCGCGCCGGGCCGCAAGATGGGCCACGTCACCGTCACCGCGCCCACGGTCGACGAGGCCGTGCGCCGCGCCGAGGCGATCCACGCGGCGCTCTGATCAGTCGAGCAGGTCCGGACGGCGCGTGAAGAGGCGCAGCGGGATCTGCCCCAGGCCCATGAAGAGCATGATCGCCTGGGCGATCGGCATGCGCGCCTTCACGCCCTTCGCGGAGGCGATGTAGTTCTTGGCCATCACCTCGGAGATCATCGCGGCGGAGAACAGCAGGGAGAGCAGGCAGGTCGCGACGAAGGCCGCGCGCCAGACGCGGTCCGAGGCCGACTTCTCGGCCGGCCAGAGCAGCACCGCCCCGTAGGCCACGAAGAGCCAGCTCTCCGCCGCCACCGCGGCCGGATGCGTGACGTCGGCCGGGTTCCAGCGCGGCAGCACGCCGAGCAGCTCGTTGGCGCCGAGGGCGATGACGAGCGTGCCGCAGACTAAGGTGACGAGGCGCCAGAGGCGCGGGGCATCGGGATGGGCGGGCATGGCGGTTCAGGCGGGTCGGAAAAGGGCGACGTCGCTCCACTCCCCCATCGTGCGGCCGTCGGAGCGCGTGGCGTCGCCCCACGCGACCCGGCACTTCGACTCGAAGTGGGCGCGCACCGCGTCCTGCTCGCGGGCGAGGATCCCGCTGAGCGCCAGCACCCCGCCGGGGGAGACGGAGTCGACCAGCTCGTCGGCGTAGATGCAGAGCACGTCGCTGATGATGTTGGCGAGCACGACCTCGGCCCGGCCGGTGAGCCGGAAGCCCTCCTCCAGGCCGGCGTGGTGGAACGCGGCCGCCGACTCGGGCAGGCCGTTCTCCACGCGGTTGGCGACGCTCACGCGCACCGACTCCGGGTCGCGGTCGAAGCCCGCGACGCGGCCGCAGCCGAGGCGCGCCGCGGAGAGGGCGAGGATGCCCGAGCCGCAGCCCGCGTCGGTCACGGAAACCTTGGCGGCTTCGCGGCCCGCGAGGTGGTCGAGCATGCGGATCGCGCACAGCCGCGTCGTCGGGTGGTCGCCCGTGCCGAAGGCCAGGCCCGCGTCGAACCAGATCACCGCCGCATCGGGTGGCGTCGGGTGCGTCGCGCGCATCCAGGACGGCACCCAATGGAGCCGTCCGTGCGACCAGGGCCGCAGGTGCTCCTTGTAGGCCTCCTTCCAGTCCTTGTCCTCCAGCGTGGCGCGTTCGAATTCGGCGGGCAGCTTCTTGAACGCCTTGCGCAGCCCCGCCCACGACTCCTCGGCCTCCGCCTCGGACTCGAAGTAGCCCATCACGAAGTGCGGCCGCCCCGGTCCCTCGTTGAACAGCATCCAGCTTGAGCGGGTGAGCTCGCAGAAGTGGTCCTCCAGCGGCTGGACCATGTCCGGGTGGATCTCGCAGCGCAGCTCGATCATCGGAACGGCGGGCGTTCGGCCAGCTCGGCGATCACCCTGGGGAGCAGCGCGTGCTCCGCCGCGTGGATCCGGTCGGCGAAGCCCTCCTGGGTGTCCGTCGGCTCGCGGCGCACCCGCGACTGGCCGAGGTGCGCGCCGCCGTCGACCTCCGCGTTGACCCAGTGGACCGTGCAGCCGCTTTCCGGCACCCCGGCGCGCCAGGCCTGTCCGATGCCGTCGAGCCCGGGGAAGGCGGGCAGCAGGCTGGGGTGGAGGTTGATCATCCGTCCGGCGAAGGCGTCCAGCAGGGGGGCCTTCACCACCCGCATGAAGCCCGCGAGCACGACCAGGTCCGTGCCGGCGGCGCGGATCGCCTCGGCCCAGGCGGCCTCGCGCTCCGGGGAGAACTTCGTCCGGAAGGGTCCCGGGTCGAGGTAGGTCGCGGGCACGCCGAAGCGCGGCCCCAGGGCGAGCATGGGCGCGGTGGGCACGTCGCACCAGATGCCCGTCACCACGGCCCGTCCCAGCCGGCCTTCGGACTGGGCGCGGAGGACGGCCTCGGCGTTGGAGCCGCGGCCGGAGCCGAGCAGGGCGACGCGCATGCGGGCAAGTTGTCCTGCGCGGTCCCGTCTGCAAACGGAAACGGCGCCGCCGCGAGAAACAGATTTGAACCGTGCCGCCGGGCGGTGAAGATGGGCCGGCCCCGCGTCCAATGGAACGACGAGACTTCATCCGCGCCTCCGCGTTCTGCGCCGCCGCCGGCGCCGTCGGCGGCGCGCCCGCCTCCCTCGTTGCGCAGACCGCGGCCCCCGTGCGCCTCGGGATCGACGTCCTCGCCGATTCCGGCTTCGCCCTGCTGCAGGGGCGGCGCGTCGGCCTCGTCACCCACCGGGCGGGCGTCAACGGCCAGGGGCGCCGCAGCGCCGACGTGCTGGCGCGCGCCTGCTCAAGCTGTTCGGGCCCGAGCACGGCATCGACGGCGTCGCGAAGGCCGACGCCAAGGTGGGCGACATGCGCGACGCGCGCACCGGCCTGCCGGTGTTCTCCCTGTACGGCGCCACCCGCAAGCCCACGCCCGCGATGCTGGAGGGCCTGGACGACGTCGTGATCGACTTCCAGGACGTCGGCGCGCGCTCCTACACCTACGTCAGCTGCATGCGCCTCGTCATCGAGGCCTGCTTCTCCATGCCGCGTCCCGTGCGCGTCATCGTGGTCGACCGTCCCAACCCCCTCGGCGGCGAGAAGGTCGACGGACCCTTCCTGGACCGCAAGTGGCGCAGCTACGTCGGCTCCTACGAGACCCCGTACGTCCACGGCCTCACAATCGGCGAGCTCGCCCGCTGGGCCGTGGCCACCCCGGGCGTGCTCGACGTCGAGGAGTCCGTGCGGACCCGCGGCCGCCTCGAGGTCGTGCCGATGTCCGGCTGGCGCCGCGCGATGCCGTGGATCACGACCGGTCTCAACTGGGTCCCCACTTCGCCGATGGTGCCCACCCCGCAGGCCGCGCTCGGCTACGCGATGGTCGGCCTCGGCTGCCAGATCGGGGCCTTCCGCCACACCTTCGGGGACCAGATGCACTTCCGCTTCATCCGCCACGAGGGCCGCCGCGCCGACGAGCTGGCGGCCGCGCTCGGTTCCGCCGTGCCGGGCCTGAACGTGCGCCCGCGCGTGATGGCCGACGGTACCCAGGGCGCCTACCTCGAGGTGGGCGACTGGCAGAAGTTCCGCCCCGTGCGCATCTCGCTGCACATGCTGCGCCAGACCTGCGCCTGGACCGGCGGCCGCTTCTTCTCCCAGCACACCCGCAACGACCGCGAGCTCTTCATCAAGCACTTCGGCAGCGAGGCCTTCTACGAGGACCTGCGCGTCCGCGGCGCCGCCGTCGACCTTTCGCGCTGGATCGCGCACTGGGACGGGCTGGCGGAGCGCTTCCGCGCGGCCTCGGCCCCCCACCGCATCTACGCCTGACTCAGTAGGACCGGCCTTCGCGCCGTTCCCAGTAGTTGATGTAGGAGCGGTTGAGCACGCCGAGCCCTCCCGGCGTCGGGTAGTCGCCCGTGAAGTACCAGTCGCCCCTGCTCGTCGGGCAGGCCTTGTGGAGCGCGGCGACCTTCTGGAACACCAGGATCAGCTCGCCCTTCCAGCCCGACTTGGCGGGGAAGACCAGCTCCGCCGCCTTGGCGGCGATGTCCTCGTCGGTGAACTCGTCGTAGATGCGGCGCACGTGGTTGCGCATCTCGGAAGTCGGCCGGTTCGCCTGGAGCACGCAGTCCTCGTAGACCTCGCGGAGCACGTCGTGCTTGCCCCGGTCCTTGCAGAGCGCGACCGCCGCCTGGAAGGCGAGGAACTTGCCCATCTCCGACATGTCGATGCCGTAGCAGTCCGGGTAGCGGATCTGCGGGGCCGTGGAGGCGATGACGATGCGCCGCGGGTTCGGCCGGGCGAGGATGCGGAGGATCGACTGGCGCAGCGTCGTGCCGCGCACGATCGAGTCGTCGACGCAGACCAGCGTGTCGCCCTCCTTCACCGCGCCGTACGAGATGTCGTAGACGTGCGACGCCATCTGCAGCCGGTTCTTCTCCTGCGAGATGAACGTGCGCAGCTTGACGTCCTTGTGCGCGACCTTCTCGCCGCGCGGCCAGCCGCCGAGCACCACCCGGTCGATCAGGGCCTCGTCGAGCGAGCCCTCCTTGAGCGCCCTGCGCAGCGTCTCGCGCACGCTCGCGCGCCGGCGCCGGCGCAGCTCGTCCATCAGCCCGTACCAGGCCACCTCGGCGGTGTTCGGGATGTAGGAGTAGACCGCGCGGTCGAAGTCGTCGCCGATGCGCGCGAGGATGTCGTCGGCCAGCGCGGCGCCGAGGGCCTTGCGTTCGGCGTAGATCTCCGGGTCGTTGCCGCGCGAGAAGTAGATGCGCTCGAAGGAGCAGTGGCGCTTCTCCAGGGGCGCCTGCACCTGCTCGACGCGCGAGGACCCGTCCGCCTTGATGATGAGCGCGTGCCCCGGGGGCAGCTCCTGGGCCTCCTCCTGCGAGGCGCCCATGATCGTCATGAGCGCGACGCGCTCCGAGGCGACCGCGACCATGTCCTCGGTCCGCACGTACCAGCAGGGCCGGATCCCGGCGGGGTCGCGCAGCACGAAGCTGTCGCCGTTGCCGATCAGGCCCGCGATGGCGTAGCCGCCGTCCCAGTGGCGCGCGGCGCGGCGCAGCACGCCGCCCACGTCCATGTTGCGCGAGATCTTCTCCTGCACCGCCATGCCCTCGAGGCCCTCCTCCCGGTAGGTCCGGAACAGGCGGTCGTGCTCCTCGTCGAGCCAGAAGCCGATCTCCTCGAGGATCGACTGCGTGTCGGTCGAGTAGATGACGTGCGCGCCGCGGTGGGTGAGCGAGGCGTTGAGCTCGGAGGTGTTGGTGAGGTTGAAGTTGCCCGCGACCAGCAGGTTGCGCGTGGGCCAGATCGACTTGCGGGCGTAGGGGTGGCAGGAGACCGAGTCGAAGCTGCCCGAGGTGCCGTAGCGCAGGTGGCCGAGCAGGACCTCGCCGCCGAAGTCGAAGTGGCGCTTCACCGTCTCGGGGAACTCGGGGACGATGACGGCCTCGCGCACCTTGTCGGAGTAGGACTTGATCTGCCGGGTGAAGATCTGGGTCAGCCCCTGGGCGCCGATCTCGCGGTCGCGGAACAGGAAGGCCTCGCCGTTCTCGGCGCCGATCTTGACGCAGCCGATGCCCGCGCCGTCCTGCCCGCGGTTGTGCTGCTTCTCCATCAGCAGGAAGAGCTGGTTGAAGCCGTGCAGCGGGGTCCCGTGCTTCTCCTGATACCACTTGAGGTCCTTCGTCAGCCGCACCAGGGCGATGCCGCATTCGTGCCGGAGGGAGTCGCTCATCGAGGCGGTTAAGGATGCCCGCCCGGCGCGCGTCCTGTCCAGCGCTTAGTCAGCCCGCGCGCAGGATCCGGTCCAGCCGGGACAGGCTTTCGCCGATCAGGCCCGCCATGTCGGCGTGCTGCCGGAAGGCGGGGTCCCGGTGGTGCTCGGCGAGGCCCTCGGCCAGCTCCTTCGCCTTCTCCGGGGTGGAGAGGGGGGTGTTGCGCATCGCCGCGAGCAGGTCGCGCACGCGGTCGGGGGCCGCCAGGTGGCGGCGGTGGATGAGGGACTGCTCCTCCCGGCGGTACTGGAGGGCGGAGGCCGCGTTGATGTGCTGGGCGCACAGATGCACGAAGGGGCGGTTCTCCTTGAAGGAGCCGGGGAGGTAGAAGCGCAGGCGTCCGTCGTAGGACTGCTGGTCGAAGTCCATCGCGCGCACGCGGATGGAGGTCGCGTCGAAGTCCGGCGTCACCGCCACGACGAAGTTGTAGGCGCGCATGTCGCCCAGGAGGCGGGCGAGGCAGCGCTCCTCGAACTTGATCAGCTCCTTGGCGAGCCGGACGGGATGGAGCCCGCCCTCGCCCATGCGGCGCTCGGCGAAGACGTCGCCGGGTATCCCCGTGACGTGCTCCTCGACCAGCGTGTCGCCCCGGGTGAGGTACAGCATGCGGTTGGGGGAGAGCAGGTGCTCGAGCTCCAGGCCGCAGACGCGCGAGGCGTCGCCGGCCTTCACGTAGAAGTAGTCGTGGTTCTCGTTGTAAGCGTTCACGATGCGCACCCGGAAGGGCTGCGAGTTGCCGAAGGAGCAGAAGTCCACGCGGTCGACGTAGACGTGGCTGAACACGCTGAGGCCGCCCTCGCCGCGCAGGAGCGCGTAGGTCTCGAGCAGCCCCCGGGAGAGCCGTTCCATCTCCTCGGGCGGGTAGGCCACGGTCTCCCAGAGCGTGTCGCGCCCGTCCCGGTCGAGGAGCGGCATGGCGGCCGTGAACTCGCGCAGGCGCGGGTAGGAGACCGGCAGCTCCACCTCGCGCCCCTCGCGCACGAGGTAGGCGCGCAGGTCCTCGCTCACGGGATAGGCCGGCTTGCGGGCGGTCCGCCTGAACTCGAAGTCGGCTCCGGGCGCGTCCATGCGCTTCAGCCGGGCCGGCGCCCGGGATGGGCCTCCTCCACGGTCATGGTCAGCGGCCGCCCGGGATGGCATTCCGCGCGGTAGGCGATGAAGCCCTCGCGGTGGCGGTCGTAGACGGGCCAGATCAGGGTGCGGTCGCTGTCGGGCACCTCGAGGCCGTCGACTTCGGCGCGGGTGAAGAGGCCGAAGCTGCCCTCGGCGATGTCCGGCGGCACGCCCGGGAGGGGCTTCGCGCACGTGAAGAGGAACATCAGCCAGTGGGACTGCCCCTCGTAGCCGCGCTCGGTGATCATGCCGAAGAGGTGGAGGTCGTCCGCCGTCACGGCCAGGCCGGCCTCCTCGGCGGTCTCGCGCACGGCGCATTCGAACGGCGATTCGCCGAGGGCCGTCTCGACCTTGCCGCCGATCGGGCTCCAGCGCCCGAGGTTCGGCGCCTTGTTGCGGCGCATCATCAGCAGGCGCCCGCCGGCGTCCCGGAGGAACACCAGCGCGCTGAGCTTGAAGGGCAGGCCGGCGCTCATGGTCTCAGGCTCCGAGCACGGCGTCGATGCGGCGCAGCTCCTCCGAGGTGAAGGGCGCCGACGACGCGGCGGCGACGCACTGCTCGAGCTGCGCGACCTTGCTGGCGCCGATGATGGCGCTGGTCACGCGCCGGTCGCGGAGGACCCAGGCGACGGCCATCGAGGCGAGCGGCTGCCCGCGCTCCTCCGCGATCGCCGCGAGGGCGCGCACCTTGCCCAGCCGGGCCTCGTCCACCTGCTCCGGCCGCAGGTAGCCGTGCGCCTTGCCGGCGCGCGCGTCGGCCGGGATGCCGCGCAGGTAGCGGTCGGTGAGCAGGCCCTGGGCGAGCGGGGAGAACACCGCGCAGCCGACGCCCTCGGCGCCGAGGACGTCGAGCAGGCCCTGCTCGGGCGTGCGCTCGAACATGCTGTACTTGGGCTGGTGCACCACGCACGGCGCGCCGAGGTCGCGCAGGATCGCGCAGGCGCGGCGGGTGTCCTCGGGGCCGTAGTTGGAGACGCCGGCGTACAGCGCGCGGCCGGACCGCACGGCGTGGGCGACCGCGCCGAGGGTCTCCTCCATGGGCGTGTTCGGGTCGCGGCGGTGGGTGTAGAAGACGTCGACGTAGGGCAGGCCGAGCCGGCGGAGGGACTGGTCGAGCGAGGCGAGGAGGTACTTGCGGGAGCCGAAGTCGCCGTGGGGCCCGGGCCACATGGTGTAGCCGGCCTTGGTGGAGACGATGATCTCGTCGCGGTAGGCGGCGAGGTCCTCGCGCAGCATGCGCCCGAAGTTCTCCTCGGCGCTGCCGGGCACGGGGCCGTAGTTGTTCGCGAGGTCGAAGTGCGTCACGCCGAGGTCGAACGCACGCAGGGCGATCGCGCGGGCGCCGCCGTAGTCGTCCACGCTGCCGAAGTTGTGCCAGAGGCCCAGCGCCACGCGCGGCAGGTGCAGCCCCGAGCGTCCGCACCGCGCCTGGAAGGCCGGGTTGGCGTACCGGTCGGGATTCGCGGTGTGCATGGTCTGGGAGTGAAGCCCCGCCGGGGGCGATGACCAGCGAGAAAGGGGCTTCCGCCGCTTGCCAACGCCCCCTTCGCCGCTCCCTTGCCCCCATGCCCGAGCTGGCCGAGGTGGAATATTTCAGGAAGCGCTGGGACCCCGGCGTGGGCCGCACGGTCCGTGCGGTGCGCGTGCCGCGCGCGACGCGCCCGACGCGCGGGCTCTCCGCCGCGGCGCTGGAGCGGGCGCTCCGCGGACGCCGGCTGGTCTCCTCGCACGCCGCGGCCAAGCAGATGGCCTTCCGCTTCTCCGGGGGCGCGTGGCTCGGGATCCACCTCGGCATGACGGGGCGCACCGAATGCGCCGGCGAGAAGGACGCGCCCGCGCACGAGTCGCTCTCGCTGCTCATGTCGGGCGGACGGCGGCTGGTCTTCGCCGATCCCCGGCAGTTCGGGCGCGTGCGGCTGTGGACCGGCCCGGGCGAGCCCGACTGGTGGCGCGCCATCGCTCCGGCGGTGCTCTCCGACGCGTTCACGGAGGCGGCGCTCGCCGCCTTCCTGCGCCGGCGCGCCCGCTCGCCGATCAAGGCGGTGCTGCTGATGCAGGAGCGCTTCCCGGGCGTGGGCAACTGGATGGCAGACGAGGTGCTGTGGCGCGCGGGCTTCCATCCGCGTGCCCGCGCCGGGGCGTTCGGGCCCCGTTCGGTTCGCCTGCTCCGCGCGACGCTGCGCGAGGTCTGCGCCGACGCGCTCCGCGTGATCGGCCGGGACTGGTCCGACCCGCCGGACTCGTGGCTGTTCAACCACCGCTGGGAGGACGGCGGCGTCTGCCCGCGCACGCGCCGCCCGCTGAGCCGGGGCCAGGTGGGGGGCCGCACGGCGTGCTGGTCGCCCGCGCGGCAGCGGCTCGGCGCCGAACGCCGTTGACCGTCGGGCGGAGGCGGGACGGAATGCGTCCATGCGCGTCACCGGCGGCCGAGCCCGCGGCATCCAGCTCCGCGTGCCCGCCAAGGGCGGGGTGAGGCCGGCCACGGACTACATCCGCGAGGCGGTGTTCAGCTCGCTTGCGGCGTTCGTGCCGGGCGCGCGCGTGCTCGACCTCTTCGCGGGCACGGGCGCCTACGCGCTGGAGTCGCTCAGCCGCGGCGCGGCCGCGGCGGTCTGCGGCGAACAGCCCGCGGGGGCCGAGCTCGCCGCCAACGCGGCGGCGGTCGCGAAGTCGATGGGGCTCGAGGCGCTCCCGCTCAAGGTCGAGACGGGCGACGCGACGCGTCCGCGGGAGGGCGGCCACGACAGCGTGTTCGCCGACCCGCCCTGGGAGCTCTGGGCCTCGCGCGGCGCGGAGATCGCCGCGGCGGCCTGCGCCGCCGCCGGCGAAGGGGCGCACGTGCGCGTGGTGCTCGAGGCGCCGGGCGGCACCGAGGTGCCCGTCCCCGCGGGCTGGCGCCTGCGCAAGCTCATCGGCAAGGGGCGCGGACAGCCCTGCGCCCACGTGCTTTCGCGCGCCTGATCAGTCCGCGACGGGGCGGTGCGCCCGCCAGGATCCGAGCCCGGACAGCAGCAGCGCGCCGCCGGCCAGGGCCGCCGCCTCCACGCGCAGCACGCGGTCGCCCATGTGCAGGAGGCGGAAGCCGGCCGCGCGCAGCGTGCGACGCTCGGCATCGGACCAGCCGCGCTCCGGGCCGACGGCCAGGACGGCCTCGGCGCCGCCGCGCTCGGGGGTGAGCGGACCTTCCGCCTCGTAGGGATCGAGCGCGACGCGCAGACCGCCGGGCGGCAGCGCGGCGACGGCCGCCTCGAGGGATTCGTGCACGGCGACGCGCGGCAGCAGCGCGCTGCAGGCCTGCTCCGCGCCCTTGCGCAGGTGTTCGCGCCACTCGCCGTCACGCCAGAGCGAGCTCGCGGCGTAGGCGGGGTCGCCCTTCTGCGGCGTGAAGAAGCGCAGGTCCGAGGCCCCGAGGCTCGCCAGGTCGTGGAGCACCTTGCGCGCCGTCTGCGGACGCGGCAGGCCGACCAGCACGGAGAGGGGCAGGCGCCGCTGCGGCGCCTTCTCCCATTCCACCGAGAAGCGCAGCGAGGGAGCGCAGGCGGTCACCGTGGCGATGCCGCGCAGCCCGTCCTCGATTCCGACGTGGAAGGTCGCGCCGATCCGGAGTCCGACCGTGCCGAGCAGGTGCGCGGCGCGCGCGTCCTCCGCCGGCAGGCCCGCTCTCTCCTCTTCGGCCGTAATCAGCACCAGGTTCACGGGGTCACACTGCCTCGGCCGGTTCGGGTGGCGAGAGGGAAGGGCCGTCCGGGACTTGCCTGCCGGGCCTTGTCCGATAGGTTTCCGTCCGATGGATCTCTCGGAACTGCGCAAAGAATACGCCGACCACGGGCTCGACCGACATGAGCTCCGTGAGGATCCGCTGGAGCAGTTCCATCACTGGTTCTCGCAGGCGAAGGCCTCCGGCATCGTCGAACCGAACGCCATGGTTCTATCCACCAGCGACCATCAGGGGTGCCCGACTTCCCGGACCGTCCTGCTCAAGGCCGCCGACAAGACCGGCCTATGCTTCTTTACGAACTACGGCAGCCGGAAGGGCGCCCATCTGGCACGGGATGCCCGGGCCACCCTCCTTTTCCCCTGGTTTGCCCTCGAGCGTCAGGTACATATAACTGGTTCTGTGACAAAGACTTCCGAAGAAGAGTCTATCGCCTATTTCGCCCGGAGGCCCTATGGCAGCCAGCTTGGGGCCTTGGTCTCCGAGCAGAGCCAGACGATCCCCGACCGTAAGTACCTTGAGGAGCGCCTGGCCGAACTACGGGCCAAGCACCCCGAGGGGAAGGTGCCCAAGCCTCGAAATTGGGGCGGATATCGTCTCATCCCCGAGTCCTTCGAGTTCTGGCAGGGCCGGACCAATCGCCTCCATGACCGCTTTCTTTATCTGCGCGGCAAGGACGGGGCCTGGACCATCCAAAGATTGGCCCCCTAGTCTCTTAAATAAGAGATTCTAATGAAGGAGGGGGCCGGGGGCTTACTCCCTGAGCCCTTAGGGGGCAGGTGTTGACCAGGCTTGGGGCAGGATGTTCACCAGAACCCCCGTTGCCGAGATGACCAGCCTACTCACAGTGCTAAGTGCCGCTCCTTGTGCTCTGCTGGCTTCGGGCGAAGGGGTCAAGCCGACCGCCACCGATCTCTTCACCGTCGGCGGATTCGCCGTCTCCAACTCGATTCTGACCACCTGGATCATCGCCCTCCTCATCATCCTCGTCGTCAGGGTGACCGTGGGCACGCCCAAGCTCATTCCGGGCAAGGGTCAGTCCGTGCTCGAGACCATGGCGCAGGGCCTTCGCGACGCCCTCGAGCCGATCGTCGGCCCGCAGATGATCGGCCGCACCTTCCCCGTGCTGTGCGGCTTCTTCCTCTTCATCCTCCTGATGAACTGGAGCGGGCTTCTCCCCGGTGTCGGCACCGTGAAGTTCCTCAAGGACGGCCACTGGGAGGACGCCATTCGTCCGGCCAACTCGGACCTCAACACCACCCTCGCTCTCTCCGTCCTCTCCTTCCTCGCCTGGACCTACTTCGTCCTCCGCTACGCCGGCCTGAAGGTCCTCATCTTCGACCTCTTCGGCAACAAGTCGGACCGCAAGGAGGTCGGCCTCCCGATCTGGCTTATGCTGGGCTTCATCTTCCTCGGCGTCGGCTGCATCGAGGTCGTCTCGATCATCTTCCGCATCATCTCCCTCTCCTTCCGGCTCTACGGCAACGTCTTCGGCGGGGAGAACCTCATCCACGCGCTCGGCGGACTCCAGCCCTACATCGTTCCCGCCGTCGCCGGCCTGCTCGAGGTGCTCGTGGGCCTCATCCAGGCGTTCGTCTTCACCCTGCTGTCGGCCGTCTACATCGGCCTGATCTGCAATCACGACGGCGGCCATCACGAGGAGGAGGGCCACGCCCATTGACGCTTTCGCGGCGTGCGACCTGCCGGGACCTCCCCGGGCGGCGCGCCAAGAACAAACCGAAAAACAAAACAACATGATCATCGCAGAAATGACCGGTTCAGTGCACGTCGCCTTCGGCTGCCTCGGCGCAGCCCTCGGCGTGGGTCTCGTCGGCGCCAAGGCCGTCGAGTCCGTGGGTCGCAATCCCGAGGCTTCCGGCAAGATCCTCGTCCAGGCCATCCTGGGCATGGCTCTCGCCGAGGCCGTCGCGTTCTACGCGATCTTCCTCGTTCAGTGAACCGAAGGGCGGCGCGGCCCCGCGAGGGGCCCGCCGCCCCCCCCTTTCCTCCGCGCCGCTCCCTTTCAAGAACATGACGAATCTCCTCCTCCTCGCCGCCGCCAAGGCCGCACCCGCCGAGAAGTCCTCCAACCCCGTCGACGGCATCATCCGTCTCTTCGGCGACTTCGGCGTGGATTTCCACCACCTCATCCCCCAGCTCATCAATTTCTCCCTGCTGGCCTTCGTCCTCTACCGCTTCGCCGTCCGCCCCGCCCTCGGCCAGATGGAGGAGCGCAACCGCAAGATCGAGCAGGGCCTCGCTGACGCCAAGGCCGCCGAACAGCGCCTGGCCGACGCCCAGAAGGCCTCCGAAGCCAAGCTCGCCGCCGCCCCCGAGGAGGCCGCCCGCGTGCTCGCCGAGGCCCGCGCCGCCGCGAACAAGGCCGTCGAGGCCTCCAAGTCCGAGGCCGCCGCCGCCGCGGCAGAAGTCCTCCGCAAGGGACAGGCCGCCCTCG
Organism: Opitutia bacterium; assembly: GCA_046095205.1. Taxonomy (GTDB): domain Bacteria; phylum Verrucomicrobiota; class Verrucomicrobiia; order Opitutales; family UBA953; genus UBA953. Next base: position 1,157 of record JBJTIX010000056.1, on the reverse strand, counting down.
AGGCCGACCGCGGCCGCATGCTCAACGAAGTCCGTGGCGTACTCGCCCGGCTCGTCGTCGACGCCTCCGGCACGGTCCTCGCCCAGACTCTGGACGCCGCGCAGCGCGCCCGTCTCAACGCGGCCGCCGTCAAGGCGCTCGCCCGCTGATTTTCCATGCCCGCGCCCGTCCGAGCCGAAGCCAAGCGACTCCTCGCCCTGTCCCTCGAGGCCGGCGCGGTGTCGCCCGACCGCGTGGGCGCCGTGCTCTCCGCCCTCGCCGGCTCCCGCCCCGCGCACTCCCTGCGCCCGCTCCTCCGCGCCTACCTGGCCGCCGTCCGCCGCGAGCTTGCGCGCGGCGAGGCCAGCATCGAGCACGCCGGCCCGCTCTCCGCGGAGCAGGCCGCCGCCATCGCCGCCCATTTCTCCCGCGCCCTCGGACGGCCCGTGCGCCCCGTCGCCCGCCGCAACGACTCGCTGATCGCCGGACTCCGCGTCCGCGTCGGCGACGACGTCACCGACCTCACCGCCAGCGCGCGCCTCGCCGCGCTCGAGCGATCCCTCACCGCCTGAACCATCCCACCCCTCCGCCTTACATAACATGAGCAACGCGATCGAACAGATCCAGAAAGCCATCGCCGGCCTCGACGCCCGCGCCGGCAAGTCCAACGTCGGAACCATCGTCTCCCTCGCGGACGGCGTCGCCGCCATCGACGGCCTCTCCGGCGTGATGATGAACGAGATGGTCGAGTTTCCCGGAGGCCTGCAGGGCGTCGCCCTCAACCTGGCCGAGGACACCGTCGGCTGCGTCGTCATGGGCGACATCTCCCGCCTCAAGGAGGGCATGGAGGCCAAGACCACCGGCCGCCTCCTCTCCGTCCCCGTCGGCAAGGGCCTTCTCGGCCGCGTCGTCGACGCCCTCGGCAACCCCGTCGACGGCAAGGGCCCGGTCCAGTCGACCGAGCGCTACCCCGTCGAGAAGATCGCGCCCGGCATCATGCCCCGCAAGTCCGTCGACCAGCCGATGCAGACCGGCATCATGGCCATCGACGCCATGATCCCGATCGGCCGCGGCCAGCGCGAGCTCATCATCGGCGACCGCGCGACCGGCAAGACCACCATCGCGATCGACACCATCATCAACCAGGCCAACGCCAACCGCGTCGGCCTCGCCTCGGG
>JBJTIX010000055.1:0-4675 GCA_046095205.1 Opitutia bacterium | reverse complement strand
AGTGGATTGGATGGTAGTCTGGGCCTCCGCCCTGGAGCCCAAGGTCAGGGAGCTGCTGAAGTAAGGGGGAGGACCCTTAGGAACGATCGGCTGCGCGGACTCAGCGCCCCGTGCGGAGATACCAGCCCTTGGCGTAGGGGTCGCTGCAGAGGAAGCGTTCCAGCTCCTCGGCCACCTTCTGTCGTCCGGAGTTGGAAGGATGCGTGCCGTCGGGTCCGAAGTCGGACTTCTCCCACTTGAGGCGTCCGTCGGCCCGCCCTTTTTCGCCATCGGCCCAGAGGTACGGTCCCCACAGCAGGACGGGGGCCCCTGGATCGATGCCGGCTGGCTTCAGCTGGTCCAGGATCGTCCACCTTACGGCGAAGGCGCTCTCGTAGGCGTGCGGTTCGGGGTTCAGGCTGCTGGTGGCGTAACCGGCGTAGATCCGGCTGGATAGGAAGACGATCCGCACGTTGGGGCAGTGGACGCGAAGGGCCGCCAGATCCTGGATCAGGTAGCCATGCAGTCTTCTGGCTTCAGCGGGGAAGGCCTCGCGAGGCCCCGGAAAGGCCTGCTTGAGCCACACGGCTTGCACCTGCTCCGGAGTCACCTCCGCCTGCCGCAACCGTTGCAGCACGGTCTTCCAGAAGGGCGCGTCGGGTGAAACGATGCGGTCGGCGGACTGTCCGCCCTGCGCGCCGTCGACCAGGACGACCGAGGGAGAGCGGCGCGCCGACTTGTCGGAGTGCGTCTGGAATGTCGAAAATTCCTGGGTCGTGTTGGACATCCCGACGGAGAGCAGGACGATCCGCCCCGAGGGCGAGGGCTTCCCGCTCGAATCGAGCGGGGTGATTTTTGCGGCGGCCGCGGCGGCGGCCTTGGCAAGAGCGGGAGGCGGAGCATCGCTGCCTCCGCCGTAGAGTCCGCCCGCTTCGCCCTGATAGGGCGACTTGAGGTCGGTGAGCGGAGCCAGACCGAGCGAGGAGCCGTTCATCGTGCGCGCCGCATTCCTGCCGCCGCCACCGCGCTGACCGAACGCCTGCTTGGCGCGGTCAAGGTAGGCCCGTTCCTCCGCGGTCAGCGTCTGCCCGGACTGCTCCTTCCTCAGGTATTCCCTCGCCCTGTCGAAGTCGACCTGATCGGCGGCAGGGGCCGCCCCGAGCGAGGCGCACAAGGCCAGAAGCAGCAGCAACGCGGGCATGCCGATATTTTCACCGGACGGGCTGGCGGGTCAACCAGCCAAATGCCCCGTTTTAGGGGCTCCGCAGCGACGCCATGTCGATGACGAAGCGGTAGCGGACGTCCTGCCGGATCATGCGGTCCCAGGCCTCGTTGATCTTCTGCACGGGGATGAGCTCGATGTCCGAGACAATCCTGTGCTGCGCGCAGAAATCGAGCATCTCCTGGGTCTCGGCGATGCCGCCGATGCACGAGCCGGTGAAGTTGCGGCGGGGCATGATCACGCTGAAGGCGTGCACGGCCAGCGGCTTCTCCGGCACGCCGACGAGGCAGAGCGTGCCGTCGAGCTTCAGCAGCCCGAGGTAGGCGTTGAGGTCGTGCTGGGCCGAGACGCAGTCGAGAATGAAGTCGAACGTGCAGCCGTGCCTGGCCATCGCGTCGGCGTCGGATGACACCACGACCTCGTGCGCGCCCAGGCGGAGTCCGTCCGCGACCTTGGCGGGCGAGGTGGTGAACAGGACCACGTGCGCCCCGAAGGCGCGCGCGAATTTCACGCCCATGTGGCCGAGGCCGCCGAGTCCGACGACGCCGACCTTGCTTCCCGGCCCGACCTTCCAATGCCTCAGGGGCGAGTAGGTCGTGATGCCGGCGCACAGCAGCGGCGCGGTGGCCGCGAGGTCGAGGCCCTTCGGCACGCGCAGGGTGAAGGCCTCGTCGACCGTGATGGACGACGAATAGCCGCCGAACGTATGGCCGCCGAGGTGCTTGTCGGGGCTGTTGTAGGTGAAGGTCGCGCCGTTGAGGCAGTATTGTTCGAGGCCTTGCCGGCAGCTCGGGCAGGTGCGGCACGAGTCGACCATGCAGCCCGTGGCGCCGATGTCGCCGATCTTCAGCTTGGTCACCTTGGCGCCGACGCGCGTCACGCGTCCGACGATCTCGTGCCCCGGCACGCAGGCGTAGACCGTCCCCGGCCACTCTCCGCGCGCCGTGTGCACGTCGGAGTGGCATACGCCGCAGAACAGGATCTCCATCTCGACGTCCGTCGGGCCCGGATCCCGGCGCGGAATCTGCAGCGGGGCGAGCTTGGAGGAGGAGGCGGCGGCGCCGTAGGCCTTGGCTTGGGTGAGCATGCCTTGATGGAAGCCCGGCGGGCCCGTCAGGCAAGTCTGCCCTCGACTTCAGCGCAGCCCGGTCAGCTCGATGCGGTCGTACGCCGAACGATGACACGCAAAGTCCCGTGGCAAGCGGGGTTGTCAAACAGCCCCCGAAGGGGTTGCATCCGTCCATGCGAATCACGCTCCTTCTTCTGGCCGTCACTGCCTTCGCGGCCGACGCCCCGCCCGCCGGCTCGCCGATCGTCAGCACCCCGTTCGATCAGCCCCAGGGGCCGACGCGCAAGAAGCCCATCAACGGCTGGAACGCCGCCATCGGCGAGTGGTCGGTGAAGGACGGGGCGCTCTTCGGCGACGAGCTCAAGGAGGACAATCATCACTCGTCCTGCACCTACAAGGTGGACGCGGGCGGCATCGTCATCCAGGCGCAGTTTCGCCTGGGCGGGGCGCAGTATCTCGCCTTCGGCTGCCGTGACACGGTCGCCCCTAACCTGCACCTCGGCCGGACGTTCGTGAGCAAGGACGGCTTCTGGATCACGCACATGAGCGGGATCTCGAAGACGACCAAGTCCACCAAGATCGCCGAACTGAAGACGCCGATCGATCCCGCCAAATGGCATGATGTGCGCATCGAGATCGTCGGGGAAAAGTACCGCGTGCGCCTCGACGACAACGAGCTCGAGGCCGCGCACCCGCGCTTCAAGGACCGCAAGGGGCTCGTGGCGCTCATCACGAAGGGGCAGGGCGCCGCCTTCCGCCAGGTCACCCTCAGCCACGCGCCCGAGGCCCGCTGAAGCTTGGCCGCGTCCGAGCCAGTCCGTCTCCTCGAGGTCGCCGGCCCCGACCTCGCCCCGTGGATCCCCGCGCTCGGCGGGCTCCGCATCCGCGTCTTCCGCGAATACCCCTATCTCTACGACGGCGACGAGGCCTACGAGCGCGACTACCTCTCCGTCTACCTGCGCAGCCCGCGCTCCCTCGCGGTCCTCGCCCTGTGCGGGGACCGGCCCGTGGGCGCCACGACTTGCCTGCCTCTCGCGGATGAGCAGGAGGCCTTCCAGGCGCCGTTCCGTGCGGCGGGACTCGATCCGGCCACGTTCCTCTACCTCGCCGAGAGCGTCGTCCTGCCTGAGCATCGCGGCCGGGGCCTGGGCCGGGAGTTCTTCGCCCGTCGCGAGGCGCACGCGCGTCGGCTCGGCCTGAAGTCCGCCACCTTCTGCTCCGTCGACCGCCCCGCCGACCATCCCGCGCGGCCTGCGGGCTGGAAGCCCCTCGACGCCTTCTGGTCCGGACTCGGATACATGCGCCGACCCGAACTCCGCGCCGTTTTCCCTTGGAAGGAGTTGGGCGAGACGCAGGAATCTCCCAAGACCCTCACCTTCTGGACCCGCGCATGGCACGACTGAAGATCGACCTCCGCACCTTCGACGTCGGCGCCCCCGTGCCGAACGCCGAGAGCTTCGTCGACCGCGTCGCCTCGCAGGTCGAGGAATCGTGGGGCGCCGGCGCCGACGTCGTCGTGCTGCCGGAATTCCTCTGGCTCGGACTCGAGCAGTTCGTGAAAGGGAAGGGCCCCCTGCGCGCCGTTGCGGGGCTCTTCTGGGCCGGCCTCTGGCCCGGCCTCGCGCGCCGGCTCTCCCGCAAGGGCAAGGCGGCCGTGCTCGGCACCGCGCCCTGCATCGACGCGCGCGGACGGCTCCTCAACCGTGCGCCCGTGATCGTCGGCGGCCGTCGCCTGCACCAGGACAAGCTGCATCTCACGCCGTGGGAGAAGGCCTTCGCTCCCGGCGAAGGCGTCCGGCTCTGGACTTTCAAGGGCGCCCGGTTCGCCGTCGTCACCTGCCTCGACATCGAGGTGCCCGAGATCGCCGCCGCCCTGCGCGGGAAGGGCGTCGACGTCATCCTCGTGCCCAGCGCCACCGAGACCGTCCTCGGCGTCGAGCGTGTGGGCCGCTGCGCTGACGCCCGCGCCGTCGAGCTCTGCTGCCACGTCGGCGTCGCCCACCTCGTCGGCCGCGCCAAGTCCGCCCTCGTGGACGACAACGTCGGCCGCGCCGCCTTCTTCTCCCCCTCGCAGGCCGCCTTCGCCGGCGCCTTCCGCAGCCTCGCCTCGCCCGTCGTGCGGCGGGGCGACCACGCCCTCTCCGTGACCGCCGACCTGGCGGCCCTGCGCCGCGCCCGCGCCGCGCGCGCCGAGACCAACCCCGCCCGCCTCCGCGCTGGGCGCGTGCGCGTCCTTTCCTGAAGCCCATGAAGCTCATCCACGACTACTACCGCGCCTTCAATTCCGGCGACCGCCCCGCGCTCCTCGCGCTGCTGCATCCCGAAGTCGTGCACGAGATCAACGAGGGCGCCGTCGAGCGCGGCGTGGACGCCTTCCGCGCCTTCCTCGGGCGCATGGACCGCTG
>JBJTIX010000054.1:0-6993 GCA_046095205.1 Opitutia bacterium | reverse complement strand
GGGTGGATATTCACCCCCGTCCGCGCGTCCATCGCGCGCTGAAGCCATGCAAGAAGAGACCCCAGCCCAGGAGGAGAAGCCTGCAGGCACGCAGGACTCGGTCCTGACCGCGCGCGCCCGTCGCGGGTTCTGGCAGCGTATCGGCGGGGAGGGACTGACCATCTCGCTGGCCGTCCACCTCCTGCTCATCCTCCTGGCCGCCTTCTGGGTCGTCGCGACCATCACCACCGGCTCCAAGAAGGACCCCAACACCTTCGCGACCGGGGCCGGCGGCGGCACCGGCGGCGAGCGCAACACCAAGGACCGTCAGAAGACGAAGCCGCGCAACGTGAAGGCGATGTCCAAGTCGCCCACCCGCATCACCTCCAAGAGCGCGACCAACCCGCTCGCCGTGGCGGCCCTGCCCGCCGCGCCCATGAGCCCCATCGCGGGCGGGCTGATGTCCGGCTCCGGCTCCAAGGGCTTCGGCGGCGGCGCCGGCGGAGGCATCGGCTCCGGCATCGGCGGCGGGCGCGGCGGGCGCAACTTCGTCTCGATGTTCGGGGCCCGCGGGAGCGGATCGCTCGACGGGCTCATCGGCACCTTCTACGACCTCAAGCAGACCAAGGACCGGAAGCCCACGGCCTCGATGGCGGGCGGAGGCGCCATCGGCGCCTACCGCAAGGCGGTGCAGTCCTTCGTGGACGGCGGCTGGAGCGTCTCGCGCTTCTCCGGCTTCTACCGCGCCCCCGACCAGCTCCTCAGCACGCAGCTCTGGATCCCGTCGCAGTCCGCGGACGCGGCGCCCAAGGCCTTCGACGTCGAGAAGGAGGTGAAGCCCTCCCGCTGGGTGGTGCACTACCGCTGCATGATCGAGGCGCCGAGCTCGATGCCGTTCCGTTTCGTCGGATCCGGCGACGACTGGCTGCTGGTGCGCTGGGACAAGAAGATCGCCCTGGACGACGGCTACGAGCGGATCGAGGTGGGGGCCGACGGGCGCTACAAGGATTTCGGACAGACCTGCACCGACGAGTTCAAGATGAGCCGCAGTCCCGGCACGCTGCACCGCCTCAAGGCCGGGCCCTGGATCAAGCCGGTGAAGGGACAGAAGGTGCCCTTCGAGGTGCTGATGGGCGAGACGCCCGGGGGCGTCTTCGACATGTACCTCGCGATCGAGCCCGCCAAGTCGGAGCAGACGACGAACGGCAAGTATCAGGGCACGGACCGGCTCAAGCTCTTCCGCACCGGCTCCGGGCCCCTGCCCTCGGCCGTGCTCAGCGCCAAGCGCGGGCTGGACATCGACATGACCGCCAACGACTGGATCTTCAAGGCGACGCGCGACGTCAGCGCGCCGACGGTCCGCTAGGCGATCCCGTAGAACCGGGCGGCGTTGCCGCCGAAGAGCCCGTCGCGCTCGGCCGGCGTCAGCCGCGCGGCGTAGTCGTCGACGAAGCGGTGGGTGCGCCCATAGGCGCCGGCGAAGAGGCAGACCGGCCAGTCCGAACCCCACATGAGCCGGGCGGGACCGAAGGCCCCGAAGACGACGTCAAGATAAGGACGCAGGTCCTCGGGGCGCCAGGCGCGGTGGTCGGCCTCGGTGATCATGCCCGACACCTTGCAGTGGACGTTGGGCAGTCGCGCCAGACGGCGCAGTTGCGAGCTCCACGGCTCGAGCTCGCCGGCGGCGATGCGCGGCTTGGCGACGTGGTCGAGCACGAAGGGCTGGTCCGGGAAGGCCTCGGCGAGACGGAGCGCGGCCTCGAGCTGGCGCGGGTAGATCAGGATGTCGTAGGTGAGCCCGTGGGCGCGGAGCTTCGAAATGCCGCGCTGGAAGTCGCGGCCGAGCATGAAGGCGTCATCGGGCTCGTCCTGCACCACGTGCCGGACGCCGACGAACCTGGGGTGCGCGGCGAGCCGGGCGAGGTCGGCCTCGACGCGGTCGGACCTGAGGTCGACCCAACCCACGACCGCCCGCACGCGGGGATGCCGGTCGGCGAGCCCGAGCAGCCATTCCGATTCGGCGAGCGTCTGCCTCGCCTGGACCGCCACCGAGCCCTCGATCCCCAGCGGCGCCTGGAGCGCGGCGAGGTCGTCCGGCAGCCAGTCGCGGTGGAGCGGCGAGCCGGGCGGAATCCAGGGATACTGCGCCGCGTCGTAGGACCAGAAGTGCTGGTGCGCGTCGAGCCGCATCAGGTCAGGTCGACGATCGCCTTGATCACGCCCGACTCCGGCTTCAGCCAGGTCGGGAACGCCGTGATGAGGTCGTCGAACTTCGCGTGGTGCGTGATCCAGGGCCGCGTGTCGATGACGCCCTCCTCGATGAGCCGGATGATGCGGGCGAAGTCCCTGGAGAGCGCGTTGCGGCTGGCGAGGATGGTCAGCTCGCGCCGGTGCAGGTGCGGGGCGTGGGGGAAGACCAGGTCCTGCTGCGTGATGCCCACGTAGACCACGCGCGCCGCGAACGCGGCGTAGGCGAAGCAGCCCGTCATGGAACGGCTGCTGCCGGTGGCGTCGATGACCACGTCGGCCAGCCGGCCCTCCGTGAGCGCCTCGAGCGCGGCGAGCTCGGAACCGTCGCCCCGGGCGAGCACGACCCCGTCGACCTTCATCACCTCGGTGCAGAACTTCAGCCGGTCGGCGTTCATGTCCATCACCACGCAGCGCGCGCCCGAGACCTTGACGAACTCGACCGCGGAGAGCCCGATGGGCCCGGCGCCGATGACGAGCACCGTCTCGCCGGCCTTCGGCGCGGCGCGGTCGACCGCGTGGCAGCCGATGGCGAGCGTCTCGACCAGCGCGAGCTGGTCGTAGGTGAGCTTGGTGGAGACGTGCAGCTTGCGGGCCGGCAGCAGGAAGCGCTCCGCCATGCCGCCGTCGCACATCACCCCGAGCGTCTGGTGCTTCTCGCAGCAGTTGGTGAAGCCGCGCCGGCAGCTGTAGCACTGCTGGCAGTTGATGTAGGGCTCGACCGAGCAGCGGTCGCCCGGCTTGACGTTCGTGACGCCGGCCCCGACCGCGAGCACCTCCACCCCGAGCTCGTGGCCGGGCACGCGCGGGTAGGAGTAGAACGGCATCTTGCCCAGGTAGCCGCCGTAGTCCGTGCCGCAGATGCCGACGCAGTGCACGCGGACCACCGCCTCGCCCGGGCCGGGCGCGGGCGGCTCCGGCGCGTCGAAGAACCGGAACTGCTGCGGGCGCTCGAGGACGACGGCCTTCATCAGGTCAGTTGTTCTCCTTCAGCCCCTCGAGGTGGCCGAGGTTCTTCACCGGGGCGAAGATGGCCTGCACCTCCGCGAGCAGCTGCCGGTCGATCGGCTCGGCGGCCCACTTGGCCCAGTTGCGGATGTTGCTGGGGTTGGCGCTGCCGGAGACGGTCGTGGCGATGTCCTCGTTCTGGAGGCAGAACTGCAGGGCGAGCTTGGCGATGTCGACGCCCTGGGCGGCGCAATGGGCGGCGGCCTTGCGGGCGGCGGCCTTCACGTCCTCGGGCTCCTTGAGCCAGGCGGGCAGCGGCGCGTTGGTGAGCAGGCGGGCGCTGAAGGGCCCGGCGTTCATCACGCCGACGCCCTTCGCCTTGAGGTAGGGCACCGTCTCGTCGGCAAAGCGCGTGTTCTGCAGCGTGTACTGGTTGTAGCTCAGCACGCAGTCGACGTCGGTCTGGTCGCAGATGAAGCGGAAGATCTTCTGCGGGTAGCCGCTGAAGCCGAGGGCGCGGATCTTGCCGGCCTGCTTCGCCTTGCGGAGGGCGGGGATGGTCTCGTCGACGATCTGCTGCATGGGCACGAACTCGATGTCGTGGCAGAGCGCGATGTCGATGTGGTCGGTGCCCAGGCGGTGCAGGGAGACGTCGATGCTCTCCGCGACGCGCCTGGCGCTGAAGTCGAAGTGCCCGATGTCGTAGCGCCCGACCTTGGTGCTGAGCACGTAGCGGTCGTGCGGGACGCCGCGGAGCGCGATGCCGAGGAGCACCTCGGACATGCCGCGGCCGTAGAAGGGCGCGGTGTCGATGTAGGTGAGGCCGCAGTCGAGGGCGACCTGGACGGACTTCAGCGCGTCGTCGAGCGCGACGCTGCGGAACTCCTGGCCGAGCGACGAGGCGCCGAAGCTGAGGATCGGCAGCTCGATGCCGGTCTTGCCGAGGGTGCGGGTCTTCATGGCGGGGATCAGGCGGTGCGGCAGCCGACGGTGAGCAGCACGTTGCCCCAGAGCGCCTGGTCGCCGGTCTGGACGGTGAGGATGTGGTCGGGCGATTCGACGGCCTTGTAGAAGTCCCACTTCAGGACCGGCTTGAGCTCGAGCTTCAGCCCGGCGTCCTTCAGCTCCTTGCGGAAGTCGGCCCAGACGGGCGGCTCGCCCTTCTGCGCATACGGGTCGTCGGGCGGGATGCCCATCGTGTTCACCGCGTCGACCGGGACCGCGCTGAGCAGGGCGCGCAGCACCTGGGCGACGGTCGGGATGCCCGGGGAGAGGTTGAGGGAGACCAGCTCGGCGTTCGGGCCGCGCTTGGTCCAGGCCGGGTAGTTGCCGTCGGCGATGAGGATGACCGAGTGGTGTCCGGCGCGGGCGAGCACCTCGGAGATCTTCGGGTGGATGAGCTGGTGCTTGAGCATGGTCTTAGCGGGGTAAGTGGGCGCGGATGGTCCGGATCGTGCGCGCGGCGGCGGACTCGGAGTCCGGGAGCGGGAGGACCTCGGCCGAGAGGTATCCGGCGTAGCCGATTTCCTTCAGCGCGGCGACGACGGGGGCCGGGTCCGTGTGGCCGAAGCCGACCGCCTGGCGGTTGCTGTCGGCGAAGTGGACATGCCCGACGTGCCGGCCGCAGGCGCGGAGCGTGTCGGCGGGCGAGGCCTCCTCGATGTTCATGTGGAAGAGGTCGCAGAGCAGCCGCACGTTGCCGGCCAGACCGCGCTCTTCGAGGAACCGCGCGGCCTCCGGCTGGCGGCAGAGCAGGTTGGTCTCATAGCGGTTGAGCGGCTCGTAGAGCAGGCACACGCCCTGGCGGGCCGCGTGGGCGCCGAGGTCGGCCAGGGCTTCGGCAAGCCAGCCGAGGGCCTGTTCGCGCGAGACTTCGCCCTCGGCCCGGCCCTGCATCGAGCCGATGATGGCGGGGGCCTTGAACTCGGCGCCGAGGTCGACCACCGCGCGGATGAATTCGCGGGCCTGTTTCCGCACGGCGGGATCGGCATGGGTCAGGTGCCATTTGTGGACCAGCCAGCCGCCGCCCGTGCCGAAGGCGGCGACGGAGAGGCCGTGCTTCTGAAGAAGGGCCCGGAGGGCCGGCCGGTCGACGGAGGCGGCCGAGGGGGCGAAGATCTCGATCGCGTCGAAGCCGTGGCGGGCGGCGGAGGCCGCGGCGGCCTCGAGCCCGTCCCAATAGACGAAAGGCCCCCCTTGGGCCTGGGGGACGAGGGAGACCGTTATCGCGGCCCTGATCACGGAAGGACTCTGCGTGCGCACGCAGGACGGGGCAAGAGCCGGGTGCGACCGCGCGCCCCCTAAAAACGGCGTCAGTCCGTCAGGCCGGGCGAGGAGCGTCCCTTGATGAGGCGCTGGACCGCGGCGAACCGCAGGATCTGCTCCATCTTGGCGATCTCGGCCGGATCGATGTCCTTCTGTCCGCGCGCGGCCTCGACCGCCTCGCGGGCGCGGGCCTCGGCGGTCTCGACCGCCCTGAGGTCGATCTTCGCCTCGTCGATGGCGGCCTCGGTGACGACCGAGACCTTGTCGGAGACGACGCGCACGAAGCCCTTGTCCACCGCCAGGCGCACCCGGCGTCCGTCGGGCTGCGTGAGCACCACCTCACCGGCGGCGATGAGCGCCGTGAGCGGCTGGTGGCCGGGGAGCACGCCGATGCCGCCCATCGCGGTGGGCAGGTTCACGAGGGTCGCCTCGCCCTGATAGGCCCGGCGGTCCGGCGTGACGATCTCGACCGTGAGCGGCATGCGATCAGGCGGACTTGGCCTTGGCCTTCTCGGCGGCGGCGAGCACCTCGTCGATGCCGCCCTTCATGTAGAAGTCGTTCTCGTTCACCGCGTCGAGCTCGCCGGAGAGGATCATCTCGAAGCCGCGGATGGTGTCCTCGAGCGAGACGTACTTGCCGGGCGAGCCGGTGAACACCTCGGCGACGTGGAAGGGCTGCGAGAGGAACTTCTGCACCTTGCGGGCGCGGAAGACCACGAGCTTGTCCTCGGGGGAGAGCTCGTCGAGGCCCAGGATCGCGATGATGTCCTGCAGGTCCTTGTAGCGCTGCAGGAGGCCCTGCACGCCGCGGGCCACCTTGAAGTGGCGGTCGCCGACGACCTCGGGCGCGAGCGCCGTGGAGGTCGAGGCGAGCGGGTCGACGGCCGGGTAGATGCCGAGCTCCGCGATGCGGCGCTCGAGCACGACGGTGGAGTCGAGGTGCGCGAAGGTGTTGGCGGGGGCGGGGTCGGTGAGGTCGTCCGCCGGCACGTAGACCGCCTGGAAGGACGTGATCGAGCCCTTGGTGGTGGAGGTGATGCGCTCCTGGAGGTTGCCCATCTCGGAGGCGAGGGTCGGCTGGTAGCCCACCGCGGAGGGCGAGCGGCCGAGCAGCGCGGACACCTCGGAGCCGGCCTGGGAGAAGCGGAAGACGTTGTCGACGAAGAGGAGCACGTCGCGGTTCTGCTCGTCGCGGAAGTACTCCGCCATCGCGAGCGCGGAGAGCGCGACGCGCATGCGGGCGCCGGGGGGCTCGTTCATCTGGCCGTACACGGGCGCGACCTTGGACTTGGAGAGGTCCTTCTGGTCGATGACGCCCGCCTCGGACATCTCATGGTAGAGGTCATTGCCCTCGCGGGAGCGCTCGCCGACGGCGGCGAACACGGAGAAGCCGCCCTGCTTCATGGCGATGTTGTTGATCAGCTCCATGATGACGACGGTCTTGCCGACGCCGGCGCCGCCGAAGGCGCCGACCTTGCCGCCCTTCACGAAGGGGCAGATGAGGTCGATGACCTTGATGCCGGTGGGCAGGAGCTCGGCCGAGGTCTTCTGCTC
>JBJTIX010000053.1:0-20636 GCA_046095205.1 Opitutia bacterium | reverse complement strand
GATGTCCTGGCTCTTGCGCAGGGGCTCGGTGGCGCGGTCCCGGTAGGAGGCGCAGCCCGAAAGCTGTCCGAGCTGGAGGATGGCGTGCAGGCGTTCCATGGGGCGGGGGTGCCGTAAGCGAAAGGCAGGCGGGGGCGGAGGGCAATAGAAGAGGTTCCGGGCGCGTCGGAGCCGGGCTTTTATCTTCCATCCCCAATCCCACATCGCTCATCCTCCCTGCCTCCTCCCTCCGCCCCATGCCCGTCGTCCCCGGACTCCTCTCCCCCTACGACGCCGTCAACGGCTTCGTCTACTTCCCCCGCCTGCTCTCGAAGATCCGCCTGCACGCCGCGGGCCGCCTGCACGCCGACTTCGTCAACAACCTCGGCAAGGCGTTCGACGACCGCTGCTGCCAGTACCTCGGCGTCACCTATCCCGACCTCCGCGACTGGGTTCTCGCGCATCCCGCGGCCACCGATGCCGAAGCCTTCGAATGGGCGCAGGCCCGCGGACGCCGGCTCGGCGTCAACGACGTCGAGATCTGGAACGGCTTCATGACCAAGCGCGGCTGGCGCGACGAGGCCAACGAGGTCCTGCTCCGCCGTCTGAAGGAGAACGCGCTCGGGCCCGACGCGGGCGTCGACACGATGTTCGACTACATCGAGGTCGACGAGGGCCGCCAGGCCCGCCGGCAGGCCCTCTGAAGGGGACTCCGGGGTTGAGTCCCGTCCCCGTCGCCCCATATTGGCGGCGCGTGCGAGCCCGCCCCCGAACCAGCGCAGCCCCGGCCCGCCCGCACCCCGCGGACGGAGGTGAGCCGTGCTGACCGACCTGCTGGCCGCCGGAATGGACGTCTCCGGCGGGTTCAATTCCGCTATCGCCGAATTCAAGCGCGGCGGCTGGATCGTGGCGCTCAGCGGCGCGGGCGCCATGGGCGGCCGCCTGCTCATCGACGACGCCGCGCACGCCAGCCTATGGCGCTCCTTCCGCCACGTCGTCGCGGCGGCCATCTTCGCGATCATCGCCTTCTTCGTCACCTTCCAGTGGCAGCTGTCCGCCATCAACAAGGCCATCGTCCAGGGGCTTGCGGGCGCCCTGGCGCCCGAACTGGTCGACTGGATCACGGGGATGATCCGCAAGAAGCTCGGCATGGCCGAGCCCCCGCGCCGCCGCAAGGGCCGCAAGAAGTCCTCCGGCCGCAAACGTTCCAAACCCGCCTCCCCGCGCCGCCGCAAGGGCCGCGGCAAGGACTGAACCCTTTCAACACAACACGCACATGAGCGCCAAACGTTCCAACCGCCGTCCCGTCCGGGGCGGTCTCGTCCAGGCCGAGGTCGGCATCGTCGGCATGGCCGTCGTGACCCTCCTCGTCTCCCTCGCCGGGCTGTGGTTCAGCCACGAGCTGAAGGACACCACCACCAAGGTCCGCACCGCCACGGTGGGCATCCAGGGCTCCGTCGACGCCTTCCGCAAGGCCATGCGCTCGAAGGACACCATCGCGGTGCTCATCGGGCCCAACGACACCCTCAGTTCCGACAACAAGAAGGTCGAGGAGGCCGACCGCAACGCGACCGAGGCCCTCGTCAGGGCCGAAAACGACACGCGCGACTCGCTGTCGCTGCTGGACGCCGTGCTCAAGCTGCTGTCCACCTACGAGACCACGACGGTCACCTTCGCGGGCTGCTCGCTGATCTTCGCCCTCTTCGTCGTGATCCGTCAGTTCAAGCTGTAGCGGTCAGGCGAAGTGCCCGAAGCCCCGTCCGGCGACCGGGGTTCCCTTCTGGTCGAGCAGGCGGCCCTCCCCGCGCACGGCGGCGCCGATGCGCGCCAGCGGGGTGGACGGGAACGCCTTCCGGAAGTCGGATTCCAGGGCGTCCGCGGCGGCCGCCGTGACGGCGAAGGCCAGCTCGTGGTCCTCGCCGTCCTGGAGGGCGTGTTCGCGCGCGGGGCGGCCGTCTCCTTTCGCCAGCAGCGTGGCGGAGTCGGAGACCGGGATGCGCGCGAGGTCGACCTTCGCGTCCAGGCCCTTGCCCAGCATTCCGGGCAGGTCCTTGATGAGTCCGTCCGAGAGGTCGGTGCACGACGTCACTTCGCCGCGACCGCAGAGCCACTCGCCCTCGGCCAGGCGGGGCGAGAAGTCGAGGTGGCGGCCGTAGGCGGAGCCCCCGAGCGAGCCCGTCACGAACAGCACGTCGCCCTCGCGGGCTCCGCGCCGGGAGAGCACGCGGTGGGCGTGGCCCTGGACCGAAAGCGTGGCGACGAACGTCCCCGCCGGGCCGCGTGAGACGTCGCCGCCCACGATCCGGAGGCCGGCCCTGAACGCCGCGCGGCCAGCGCCAAAGGCGAAATCCCGCAGCCACGCGGCGTCGACGTCGGGTCCGAGCACCAGCGCGAGCAGGGCGTCGGACGGCTTCGCGCCCGCCGCGGCGAGATCCGAGAGGTTGCGGTTCACCAGCTTCGCGCCGGCGCGGCGGCCCTCGCAGGAGAGGTCGAAGTGCCTCCCCAGCGTCACGCCGTCGACCGTGCTCACGCGGAAGGCGCGTCCACCCGTCTCGGGCAGGTGGGCGCAGTCGCTTCCCGGGCCCTCGGGGAAGGGAGGGCAGGCGTCGGACATCGCGCCGATGACGTCCTCGATGATGCGTTCCTCGGTGAGGGCCGCGACGGACTTTTCCTTGATGGAGGTGAGGGCTCCCATGGTCAGAGATTGGCGACGTCGGGCGCGACCTTCAGCCAGAACAGGTTCACGGCGTTGAAGGTCGCGTGGACGCAGACGGCGGCCGCCAGGCCGTGGCGGTCGCGCACCAGGCAGAGGAAGCCGCCGAAGAGCGCGAGCGGGATGAAGGCCGAGGGCGAGAGGTGCACCGCGCTGAACAGCAGGCCCGTGGAGGCGGCGGCGACCGCGACGTTCGCGCGGGGCGGGATCCAGGTCAGCAGCGACTTGAGCGCGGGGTAGAGCGTGCCGCGGAAGACCAGCTCCTCCATGACCGGGGCGCCGACCGTCACGGTCAGCGTGAGCAGGCCGAACTTGGCCGTGAGCGGATCCGTGCGCATCACCGTCTCGACGATGTCCTGCAGCAGGTCCACGGGCGGCTCGCCGGTGAGCCCCGCCTCGTGCGCCATCGTCCAGAGACGGTGCAGCCCCTTCCAGGACAGCGAGCCGAGCGTGGCCAGCGCGCAGACGCCGAGGTAGGCGCGCAGCGTGTCGCGTCCGCGCAGCAGGCGCAGGGCGCCCTTCGGCGAGTCCGTGACGACGGGGGCGCTTTCGGGCGCGGCGGTGGGGGACCATTGCACGGCCCCCGGCAGGGTGAGCCCGAGGGCCACGACCGCGGCCGTCGTGACGAGCTGGGCCGCGAGCGTGGAGAGGAAGATGTCCTGCTGCGTCACGCCGAACTCCGTGCGGAAGAAGCCCGCGACGAACTGCGACAGCAGCGGGAAGGCCAGCCCGAAGGCGAGCAGCGCCGTCACCAGTCCCGCCGCGGCCGTGCCGACATCGGCGCGGCGCTCGAGGCGCGGTCCGCCGCCCAGCGGCCAGCGCTTGAGCACGCGGAGGCCGGCCAGCGCGAGGCCGACGTTGAACGCGATGCAGGTCCAGTCCGTCGACGACAGTTCCGCGAAGGACTCGGCGACCGGTTCGGCCATCTCAGGCTTCGAACACCCTGTTGCCGCCCACGTAGGTCGATTTCACCCGGCCCAGCAGGGCGCGGCCCAGCAGGGGATTGTTGCCGGACTTGGAGCGGAGCGTCGCGGCGGCGGGCTTCCACCTGGCGGCCGGGTCGATCAGCACGAAGTCGGCGGGCGCGCCCTCGGCGAGCGTGCCGGCCTCGAGCCCCAGCACGCGGGCGGGGCCGGCGGTGAAGCGCTCGAGGAGCAGCGGCAGGGGCGCGTGTCCTTCCGCGACCACCGCCTCGTGGGCGACCGCGAAGGCCGTCTCGAAGGCGGCCGCGCCGAAGGGCGCCTGGTCGAACTCGCAGTCCTTCTCCGTCGCGGTGCAGGGGGAGTGGTCGGTGCTCACCGCGTCCAGCGTGCCGTCGACCAGGGCGCCGATGAGCGCCAGGCGGTCGCGCTCCTCCCGCAGGGGCGGGTTGAGCTTCAGGTTCGTGTCGTAGCCGGCCAGGGCGGCGTCGGTGAGGAGCAGGTGCAGCGCCGAGACTTCGGCGGTCACGGGCAGCCCGCGCGACTTGGCCTGGCGCACGAGCTCGGCCGAGCCGCCGGACGAGAGGTGCTGCAGGTGGATGCGGGCGCGGGTGAGCGCGGCGAGCGCGCAGTCGCTCGAGACGACGATCTCCTCCGCGGCGCGCGGCCAGCCGCGCAGGCCGAGGCGGAGCGACCACGCGCCCTCGTGCATCTGGGCGCCCTCGGTCATGCTGCTGTCCTGGCAGTGGTCGAGGACCACGAGCCCGAACATCGCGGCGTACTCCAGGGCGCGCCGCATGATCTCGTTGTTCTGGACGCCGGAGACGGTGTCGGTCACCGCGGCGACGCCGGCCTTGCGGAGCGAGCCGAGCGGAGCGAGGGCCTTGCCCTCGTGCCCCTTGGTCAGCGTGCCCGCGGGAAGCACGCGCACCGCGGCCTCGCGGGCGCAGATCTCGCGCAGCAGCTGCACCGTGCCGACGTTGTCGGCGGGCGGGGAGGAGTCGGGCATCGCCACGACGGTGGTGAAGCCGCCCGCCGCGGCGGCCTGCGTGCCGGTGCGGACCGTCTCGCGGGCGGACCGGCCGGGTTCGCCCAGCCGGCAGCAGAGGTCGACGAAGCCGGGGGCGGCCACGAGGCCTTCGGCCCTGACCGTCACGGCTTCCCGGGCCTCCGAGGCCGAAAGGCGCGCGGCGAACCTGCCGCCGACCACGAGCAGCTCGCCCTTGCGTTCGTCGCGGCCCGAGGCGGGGTCGACGACCCTGGCGCCCACGATCCTCAGCGGCCTGGATGCGGCGTCTTTCATCGGCGGATGGCTCCCGTGCAGAGGTGGAGGACCGCCATGCGGACGGCGACGCCGTTGGTCACCTGCTCGAGGATGACCGAGCGGGGGCCGTCGGCCACCTCGCTCTCGACCTCGACCCCGCGGTTGATGGGGCCGGGGTGCATGACGATGGCGCCGGGCTTGAGCCAGGCGGCGCGTTCGGCGTTGAGCCCGAACTGCGCGGTGTATTCGCCGAGCGACGGGACGTGGGTCGTGGTCTGCCGCTCATGCTGGATGCGCAGCAGCATCACGGCGTCGGCTCCCGAGAGCGCCGTCCTGAGGTCGTGCGCGAGCCGCACCTGCGGGTAGGCCTCC
The DNA here is from genome assembly GCA_046095205.1 of Opitutia bacterium. Classification (GTDB taxonomy): domain Bacteria; phylum Verrucomicrobiota; class Verrucomicrobiia; order Opitutales; family UBA953; genus UBA953. The sequence goes on along the minus strand of JBJTIX010000053.1, from coordinate 15,388 downwards.
TTGAGCGAGGCCGGCACCAGCGTGGCGGGTCCGGCCAGGGTGACCTGGGCGCCCAGCTTCGAGAGGCAGAGGATGTTGGAGCGCGCGACGCGGCTGAAGAGGATGTCGCCGAGGATGGTGACCTTGAGGCCCTTCACCTTGCCGAACTTCCGACGCAGCGTGTAGGCGTCGAGCAGGGCCTGCGTCGGATGCTCGTGGGCGCCGTCGCCGGCGTTGACCACCGAGATGTCGAGCACCCCGCCCAGGTAGCGGGCCGAGCCGGCCGAGGAGTGGCGGATGACGATGGCGTCCACGCCCATCGCGCGGATGTTCATGGCCGTGTCGCGCAGGGTCTCGCCCTTGACCAGCGAGGAGGCCGTGGTGTTGATCGAGACCACTTCGGCGCCGAGCTTCTTGGCGGAGATCTCGAAGGCCGTGCGCGTGCGCGTGCTGGGCTCGAGGAAGAGGTTCACCACGGTGCGCCCCTTCATCAGGTCCAGACCCGTGCCCGGCGCGAGCGCCGGCAGGAACTTGTCGGCCTGGCGGAAGAGCGTCTCGATCTCGGCCGCAGAAAGCTCCTCGATGCCGGTCAGGTCCTTTTTGGTCCAGGTGCTTCGTGAGGCCATGCGGTGCGGTTCCGTGTGGCCCTAACGAGGTTAGGACCATGGGGAAAGTGGGGAGGGAAGGCCCTTGGTCAAGGGCGGAGATAGGGACAGGGGCAGGGCTAGGGATAGGGACAGGGCTGGGTGAATGCCCAGCAAGTCAAGGAGTGACGCCTCGCCCTAAAAACTAGCCCCAGCCCCGTCCCTAGCCCCCAGCCCTCGAAGCTCACTTCGCCAGCAGCTCCCGAACCTTGGCGCCGACGGCCGCGGCGGCCTCGCCTCGCCGGTCCTTGTGGGCGGCGATGACGTTGACCAGCGCGCTGCCGACGACCACGCCGTCGGCCACCTTGGCGATGGCCTGCACGTGCTCCGGTTTGGAGACCCCGAAGCCGACGCAGATCGGAAGGGAGGTGTGCTTGCGGATCTCGGTCACCGAGGCGGAGAGGTTGGCGGCCAGCTCCGAGCGCTCGCCGGTCACGCCTTCGCGGGAGACGTAGTAGATGAAGCCCGAGGCGTGCCTGGCGATGAGGCCGATGCGCGCGGGCGGCGTGGTCGGGGCCACGATGAAGATGTTGGCCAGGCCGTGCCTCTTCGAGGCCGCGATCAGCTCGTCCGCCTCCTCGGGGGGGCAGTCGAGCACCAGCAGCCCGTCGGCGCCGGCCTCGCGGACCTTGCGGCAGTAGTTCTCCACGCCCGCCGAGAAGAGCAGGTTGTAGTAGCAGTAGAGCACCACCGGAAGCTCCGTGCCCGCCCGCACCTCGCGGATCAGCCCGAGCAGCTTCGCGCCGTCCATGCCGCCCTCCAGCGCGCGCTGCGAGGCCAGCTGGTTGGTGAGCCCGTCCGCGAGCGGGTCCGAGAAGGGCACGCCGATCTCGAGCACGTCCGCGCCGCTGCGGGCCAGCGAGAGCAGCACCGCCCGGGAGGTCTCCAGGTCGGGGTCGCCGGCGCAGACGTAGCTCACGAAGGCCGGACGGCCCTCGGCCTTGCAGCGGGCGAACGTGGCTGCGATGCGGTCCATGCTCCGAAGGAAGACCGCTTTGCCTCCGGGCGCAAGGACAACGCGGACGCTTTACCGTGTTGCCAGCGCATCGCCGTCGGGTAGGGTTCCCGCCGCCGGCTCCGGTGGTGGAATGGCAGACACTCGGGACTTAAAATCCCTTGCCGCAAGGCGTGCAGGTTCGAGTCCTGCCCGGGGCACGGCGCCCTTCAGCCCTTCAGCGAGAAAGGATTGAAGTCCGTGCCCTCGTCGAACGCGTCGACCCCCTCGGCGCGCTTCAGGCGCTCGCACACGACGTAGGTGACCGGCGTCATCACCGCCTCGACGAGCACCTTGAAGCCCCAGTTCGCGGCCATGACCGCCAGCAGCGTGGGCGCCGTCCAGATGCCGAGGAAGGCGACCGGGTAGAAGATCAGGCTGTCGACCCCCTGGCCGACCACCGTCGAGCCGATGAAGCGGGCCCAGGCGTGCCGTCCGCGCGTGCGCACCTTCAGCTTGGCCAGCACGTAGGAGTTCACGAAGTCGCCGACGCAGAAGGCGAGGATCGATCCGAGCGCGATGCGCCAGCCCCCGCCGAAGCAGATGACCAGCGCCGGCTGCAGCTGCGCGCTGAACGGCTCGTCGGGGCTGGCCGGCATCGCCAGCACGACCCACGTCATGACCGTCGCGAACGCCATCGCGGCGAAGCCCGACCAGATGACGCGCCGCGCGAGCGCGTAGCCGTAGACCTCGGTCAGGATGTCGCCGAAGATGTAGGAGAGCGGGAAGAAGATGTTGCCGGCCCCGAAGTCCGTGCGGCCCAGCAGCGGGAGGTCCAGCTGGACGACCTTGGCCGGCCCGATGAGGTTCGAGCACAGCAGCACGGCGACGAAGCCGCCGAGGATCAGGTCGTAGTAGCGGAAGCCGCGCTGCATCGCCTCAGCGTCCCAGCGCCTTGCGGATGAAGGGTTCGAAGACGTCGGCCTGCCGGTGGAAGCCGAGGTCGCTGGCGTGGGAGCCGTCCGTGGCGCCGTCGTCGTCGTCGCCGTAGAGCCGGTCGCCCGGCACGTAGGAGAGCCCCTTCACGCCCTCGCGGACGAGGGCCTCGTAGGCCTCGCGGAGCGCGGCGTGGTTGTCGTCGTGCCGCTTGCGCAGCGAGGCCACGATCCAGGAGTGGGTGTTGCGCCGGTCCTCCACCAGCACGATGGGCGTGTCGGGGCGGGCGGCGCGGAGCTGGCGGACCAGCGGGACGCACTTCTCGCGCACGGCCTGCGCGTCCATGTTCGGCAGGCAGTCGATGACGTAGGCCGCGGCGTCGATGCGCGTCAGGAAGTCGCCCACGGCGGCGTCCATGCGCCCGTTCCCGGAGAAGCCGAGGTTGACCACCGGCACGTCGAGGCGGCGGCCGAGGATGGCGGTGTGCACCATGCCGGGGCGGCTGGCGCAGGCGCCGTGGGTGATGGAGGTGCCGTAGAACACGACCGGGCGCGGGCGCGGCGCCAGCCCCTCGAACTTCGCGCCCTCCGTCACGCCGACCTTCAGCGACTCGACGCCGTTGTAGAGCGGCAGGTACAGGGCGTATTCGCGTTCACCGGGGTCGACCTCGTCGGTGATGCGCACCTTCAGCTCCTGGGTGGCGGGGCGGGTGACCTGCACCCAGCGCCACCGTCCGTCCTTGTCGCGCGCGTACAGGTCGAGTCCGCTCACGCCGGTGGCGGGCATGTGCGGCATCGCGAGCAGCGGCTTGGTGAGGCGGTAGTGGGCGTAGATCGCGCGCGAGTCGGTGCGGAAGCGGAACATCATGCCGGCGCTGTCGCGGCTCAGGCTCCAGACGGCGGGCGTGACCTTGCCGTCGGCCTCCGCGGGCAGGCGGTCGAACCACGCCTTGCGCTCGGCCTCGGCGAACGCGCGGCCCTCGAGTCCCGTGGCGCGCACGTCGTGCCAGGCGACCTTCTCCTCGGCCCGCACGGCGTAGCGGTCGGCCGTGCGCGGGGCGGCCTTCGGGGCGGCGGGGGCCTGCTGGGCGGAGGCGTGGGCGCAGCAGAGCAGGGCGGCGGCGAGCGTGAGGGTTCCGGGCTTCATGGGGGTGACCCGAGAGTGCCCGGCCGCGACGCCCGGGCGAGCCGAAAGCCTCAGAGCGGGGAGCCGTTGGCCATCGCGATCGCCCGGATGCGCGACAGCGGGCGCTCGTAGTCCTCCAGCGCCTTGGAGTCGGCCTCGCGGGCCTGGGCGACCCGCTGACGGGCAGGATCCGCCGCCCGGTCGGCGGCGTCCGCGCGTCCGCGGGCCTTGTCCTCCTGCTGCTGGGCCCGGCGCAGGGATTCCGATTCGACGGCGATCTGGTTGAGCAGCACCGCGATGGCGTTGAAGTCCACCGGCTGCTGGGCGCGCAGCAGCGCGACCTGCCGGTTGAGCGACTCGAGGTTGTCGGCGATCCGGCGGCTGCGCGACGCGTCCCTCTCCGCCTCGCGGTTCGCGGTCGCCGACTTCTCCAGCGCGCGGTCGAGCTCCGCGATGGCCGCGACCAGCTCCTGGTGCGCGAGCTTGGTGCGCGGGTAGTTCGCGTCGGACATCAGTTCGGCGACGGCGGCGCGCAGGTCCTTGGCGAGCTGGTAGCGGCGGTTGTCGATGCGCAGGATGAACCGGTCGCCGGGCTGGTCGTAGAGGATCGGCAGCGAGGCCGGCTCGGCCGGCGTCTTGTCCGCCGCGGTGACCATGGCCGTCGCCATCAGCAGCGCCGTCGCGAAGCTCGTCCTCATGCCTTCATTCTGCGCCCGCCGCGGACGGAGGCAACCTTGCTCCTGCGCCGTGCGGCGACATGGGCGCGCACGAGGCCCTCCGTCCGGCGCCGGAGCGCCCGGGAGGCCGTGTCGGCCAGCCAGATCTTGAGCATGCCGGCGTAGAGGCAGAAAGTCTCCAGGGCGGCGAGGGCGGGGTCTGTGCCCGGGCGGAGGATCCCGCGGCGGGCGGCCTCGCGGTAGAGAGATTCCGTCTGGCCCAGGAAGGTCTCACCTGCGTCCATCAGGTCGCGGCGCACCTTCGCGAATTCGCCCACGTATTCGCAGCGCCAGAGCATGACCTCGTAGGTCTCCCGCGCGGCCTCTTCCCCGGCCAGACGGTCCATCGCGGCGAGCAGCCCGCGCTCCAGGACCGCGAGCGGGTCCTCCGTGCCGGGGGCCTCCAGCTTCAGGAGGGGGCCGGTCTGGGCCCGGACGGCCATGAAAAGGTCGGCTTTGTTACGAAAAGGCCAGTACACCGCCCCGCGGGTGACCCCGGCCTCGCGCGCCACCTCCTCCAGCGAGGCCACGTTGACCCCCGTGCGCGCGAACACCCGCCGGGCGCAGGTGACGATCCGGTCGCGGGTTCGGGCTGCCTCGGCTTTGGTCTTGCGGGCCATTTCGGGTGCCTTAGATATACATACATGTCTGTATGTAAATCAAGCACGGCCTTCCTGGCGGCCGTCGGGAGCGGTCTGCTCCTGACCGCCTGCGGTCCCGCCCCCGCGCCCTCGGCGCCGCCGCCGCCCAAGGTGACCCTGCTCGTCGCCGCGGAGTCGCGCGTGGCCCAGTCCGTGCTCGCGCCCGGGCTCGTGGAGGGCGTCCGCGAGGTCGAGATCCGCGCCCGAGTCACCGGCGTGCTGAAGACGGTCGAATACCGGGAGGGCGCCCGCGTGAAGGCCGGCGACATCCTTTTCCGCATCGATCCCGACCCTTACGCCGCCGCCGTGGCGCTGGCCCAGGCCCAGCTCCGCCAGGAATCCGCCCGCGCCGCCCAGGCTTCGGCCGAGGCCGCCCGTCAGGAGAAGCTTTTCGCCCAGAAGGCCGCCAGCGAGAAGGAGCGTCTGGACGCCGTGGCCGCCCGCGACGCCGCCGTCGCCGCGCATGGTGCGGCGGGCGCGAGGCTGCGTCTGGCCGAGCTCGACCTCGGCTACTGCGAGGTACGTTCTCCCGTGGACGGCGTCGCCGGCCGGCGGCTCCGCACCGAGGGCGCGCTGGTCAACCATGCCGGACCCGACGGCCTGCTCACGACCGTCGTCAGCTCCGACGAGGTGTGGGTGCGGTTCGGCGTCTCCGAATCCGACCATGCGCGGCTTTTCGGCGGCGCGTCCGGCGCGAGCGGCGCCGAGGTGAGGCTGACCCTCGCCGACGGCGCGGCCCACCCCGTCGCCGGCCGGGTCGACTTCTCCGCCCCCGAGGTGGACGGCCGCCTGGGCAACGTGCAGCTGCGGGCCCGCTTCGACAACGCGAAGGGCGGCCTCATGGCGGGGCAGTTCGTGCGCGCGCGGGTGACCGGGCGCCCCGTGCCCGCCGTGCTCGTGCCGCAGACCGCGCTCGTGCAGACCCCGCAGGGCAGGGCGGTGTTCGTGCTCGGCGCGGGCGACCTCGTCGAGGCCCGCGTCGTCACGCTGGGCGACGTCCAGGGCGCGGACGTCGCGGTGCTCTCCGGCCTGAAGCCCGGCGACCGCGTCGTGCTCGACCAGCTCCAGAGGCTCCGCCCCGGCTCCAAGGTGACCGTCGCCCGCTGACCGATGGGCTGGGACTTCTTCATCCGCCGCCCGGTGTTCTCCGGCGTCCTGTCGATCATCATCGTGATGATCGGCGGCCTGGCGTTCACCCAGCTCCCCCTGTCGCAGTACCCGCAGATCGCCCCGCCCACCGTGACCGTCGTGGCCAGCTATCCCGGCGCCTCGCCGGACGCGCTGGTCAAGAACGTCGCCGCCCCCCTCGAGGAGGAGATCAACGGCGTGGAGGGCCTCCTCTACTACTCCTCCAACTCCTCCTCCAACGGCACGCTGAGCATCTCCGTCATCTTCGAGAGCGGAGTCGATCCCGACATGGCGACCATCCTCGTGGCCAACCGCGTCAAGCTGGCCGAGCCGCGTCTGCCCGAGGAGGTGCGCCGTCTCGGCGTCATCACCAAGAAGCGCTCCAACGACGTGCTGATGTCGGTCTCGATCCTCTCCCCGAACGCCACCCACGACCCCGTCTTCCTCGGCAACTACGCCTCCACCGCCGTCGCCGAGGAGCTCAAGCGCATCCCCGGCGTGGGGGACTGCAACCTCTTCGGCGCCCGCGACTACGCCATGCGCGTCTGGTTGCGGCCCGACCGCATGGCCGCCCTCGGCGTCACCACCGCCGAGGTCGTCCGCGCCGTGCGCACGACCAACACGCAGTACTCCGTGGGCCGTCTCGGCCAGGAGCCCTCCGAGGACGCCGCGTTCGTCATCCCCGTCGTCTCCCGCGGCCGCATGGCCACGGCCGAGCAGTTCGGCGACATCGTCATCCGCGCCGGTTCGGCCGGCGGCGTGCTCCGTCTGCGCGACGTGGCCCGCGTCGAGCTGGGCTCCCAGAGCTACGAGCAGACCAGCAAGCTGGACGGCATGCCGGTGGCGGGCGTGCGCATCTTCCTGCAGACCGGCGCCAACGCGCTGGAGACCGCCGACCGGATCCGCGCGCGCATGGACGAGCTGGCGCGGCGATTCCCGCCCGACGTCCGCTACGAGATCCCCTTCGACACGACCCGCTTCGTGCGCTCCGCGATCGGCGCGGTCAAGAGCACCCTCCTCGAGGCCGCCCTGCTGGTGGCCGCGGTGGTCTTCCTCTTCCTCGGCTCCTGGCGGGCGACGCTCATCCCGATGATCGCCGTGCCCGTCTCGCTCATCGGCGCCTGCGCGGGCCTCTGGGCCTTCGGCTTCGGCATCAACATCCTCACCCTCTTCGCCATGGTGATCGCCATCGGCATCGTGGTCGACGACGCCATCGTCGTGCTCGAGAACACCGAGCGCCTCATGCGCGAGCGCGGGCTCTCCCCGTTCGAGGCCGCGCGCGAGTCGGTGCGCGAGGTCGCGGGGGCGGTGGTCGCCATCGTCTGCGTTCTCGTCTGCGTCTTCCTCCCCGTGGCGTTCCTCGGCGGCATCGCGGGCGCCCTCTACCGGCAGTTCGCCGTCACCGTCTCGATCTCCGTGGTCATCTCGGGCTTCGTCGCCCTCACGCTCACCCCCACGCTCTGCGCGCTGCTGCTGCGGCCCGGCGGGCATGGCGGGGCGGGGCCCTTCGCGGGGGCCGTCGCGGGCTTCGGCCGCGGTTTCGGCCGTCTGGCCGCGTGGCACGGTTCCGCGGTGCGCTGGCTGCTCGACCGGCCCCGCACCGCGGCCGCGCTGCTGCTGGCCGTGGTCGCGGCCAACGCCGCGCTGCTGGTGCGCGTGCCCCGCGGCTTCCTTCCCTCGGAGGACCAGGGCTACCTGCTCGCCACGGTGCAGCTCCCCGACGGAGCGAGCATCGGCCGCACGCGCGCCTTCATGGACCGCGTCGCCCCGCTGCTGCGCGCCCAGCCGGTCGCGGAGCCGGCGGTCCGCCACACTTTCGCCGTGAGCGGCTTCGACCTCATCGGCGGCGGCGAGCGTCCGAACTCCGGCACGATCTTCCTTCCGCTGAAGGACTTCGGGGACCGCACGGCGGGGGGCGACGACTTCGCCCGCGCCCTGACCGCCATCGGCACCTCCCAGCCCGACGGCCAGTGCCTCGTGGTCAACCCTCCCGCCATCCGCGGCATCGGCACCGCGGGGGGCTTCGAGTTCTACCTGCTGGCCAAGGAGGACGACAATCCCGCCCGGCTCTTCTCCGCCGTCGAGCGCCTCGAGACCGCGCTCCGCGCGCGTCCCGAACTCTCCGGCCTCCGCGTGTTCCTCCGCCCCGCCGTGCCGCAGGTGCAGGCCGAGGTGGACGAGGTGCGCGCGGCCTCGCTGGGCGTGGGCCTGCCCGAGATCCACGAGGCGCTGCAGGCGACGGTCGGCGTGGTCTACGCCAACGACTTCACCCTCTCCGGCCGCACCTACCGCGTGCTCGTGCAGTCGGAGGCCGCCGACCGCATGGACGTCGCCGACGCCGGACGCGTCCACGTGCGCACCCCGGCGGGCGAGATGGTGCCCGTCTCCACCTTCGTCCGGTTCCGTCCCTCCTCCGGCCCCGAGCAGCTCGAGCGGCACAACGGCTTCCTCGCCGCGCGCATGATCGGCACCGCCGCCGCGGGCGTCAGCTCGGGCACGGCGATCGCCGTCGTGGAGTCGGTCGCCGAGGAGGTGCTGCCCTTCGGCTACGACGTGGACTGGACGGCCCAGGCGCTGCAGGAGAAGCGCGCCGCGACCTCGGCGCTCCCCGCCTTCCTGATGGCGCTGCTGATGGTCTTCCTCATCCTCGCCGCGCTCTACGAGGACGTCGCGCTGCCCGTGGGGGTGCTGCTCACCGTGCCGTTCGCGCTGCTCGGCGCCCTGCTCGCCGTGGCCCTGCGCGGGATGCCCAACGACATCTACTTCCAGATCGGCCTGGTGACGCTGATCGGCCTGGCGGCGAAGAACGCCATCCTCCTCGTCGAGTTCGCCGAGTCGGCGCGCCGCGCCGGCCGTTCGGCCGCCGAGGCCGCGGTGGAGGCCGCGCGCATCCGCATCCGGCCGCTCGTGATGACCTCGCTCGCCTTCGTCCTCGGCGTGGTGCCGCTCGCCTTCGCGATGGGCGCCGGCGCCGCCGCGCGCCGCTCGATGGGCACGGGCGTGATGGGCGGCATGATCCTCGACACCTTCGTGGCCACGCTGTTCATCCCGTGGTTCTTCCACCTGCTCTCGGGCCGCAATGGCCGCAAGGAGGCCGCGTCATGAGGTCCGCCTTCCCGCTCCTGCTCCTGCTGGCCGGCTGCACGGTCGGGCCCGACTACGTGAAGCCCGCGACGGCCGTTCCGGCGTCCTTCGCCGGCGCCCCGTCCCGCGGCGCCGCCCTGCGCGAGGACTGGTGGAAGTCCTACCGCGATCCGCAGCTCGACGGTCTGGTCGAGGCCGCGTTCGGCGCCAACGCCGACCTCCGCGCCGCGGTCGCGCGCGTCGAGCAGGCGGGCGCGCAGTTCGAGGAGGTCGATTCCGCCGGGTATCCGCAACTGAACGCGACGGGCTCCGACGTCGGCAGCCGCATCAGCCAGGGCAGCTTCCTGCCCATCAACTCGAGCTTCACGCGCAGCCGCCGTTCCTACCGCACGGGGCTGGCCACGAGCTTCGAGCTCGACTTCTGGGGCAGGGTGACGCGCGCCGAGGAGGCCGCCCGCGCGCGGCTGCTCGCCTCGGAGGACGCCGCCCGCAGCGTCCGCCTCACCCTGGCCTCGTCCGTCGTGCGTGCCTACGCCGCGCTGCGCGCCGCCGACGAGCAGGCCTCCGCCTCCGACGAGATCGTCACCGTGCGCACCGCCGAGGCGGCGCTGGCGCGCCGTCGCGCCGAGGCCGGCGCCGCCGGTCCCACGGAGGTCGCCGACGCCGAGGCCCAGCTCGCCTCCTCCGTCGCCGCCCGGGCCGACGTCCGGCGCCGCCGTTCCCAGGCCGAGAGTCTCCTCGGTTTCCTGACCGGCCGTCCCGGCCTCGTTCTCGCTCCGCGCACGTCGGCCCTGTCCGCGCCCCCGGCCCCGTCCGCAGGCCTGCCCGCGGCGGTGCTCGCGCGCCGTCCCGACGTGCTGGCCGCGGAGCAGGCGCTCGCGGAGGCCACCGCGCTGGTCGGTCTGCAGGTCGCCTCGCGACTGCCCACCTTCAGCCTCACCGGCGCCTTCGGCACGGAGAGCCGCGAGCTCAGCGAGATGTTCACCGGTCCCACGCAGACCCGCTCGCTCGGCGTCGACTTCTCGTTCCCGCTGCTCGACTGGGGCCGGGGTGCGGCGCGCGTGGAGGCGGCGGAGGCGGGCGTGAAGGCCGCCGCGGCCGAATACGAGCGGGCGGCCTACCAGGCCCTCCGCGAGGTGCGGGACGCCCTGGCCGACGTGCGCGAGTCCGGCGCGGCGGCGCAGGCCGCCGACCGTCTCGCCCGCGCTTCGCAGGAGTCGTTCCGTCTCGCCGGACTGCGTTCGGAGGCGGGGCAGGAGGGGCCGGCCGAGCTGCTGGCCGCCCGCCGCCGTCTGGCGGAGTCCCGCATCGTCGTCGCCCGGCTCAGGTTTGAGCGCGTGGCGGCCCACTCCGACCTCTGCCGCACGCTGGGCGGGGCGGATCCCGCGGCGCCCGGGCCCTGATTCGGTTGGGGTTGTCAACGTCCCCGCCAGGCGTTTGCTGAACCCATGGCGGCGCGGCCGACATTGGCGGAAGAGCTCTCGGCGGCGGCCGCCGCCGACCCCTTCCTGCCCGTCGCTTCGGCGATCTTCCTGCTGGCCGTGCTGCACACCTTCCTGGCGCCGATGATCGCGGCCCGGGCGCACCGCCTCGAGGAGGAGCACGCCGCCCGCGTGCGGCGCGGCGAGGTCCCCGTCAACGAGCAGGGGCTCTCGGCGGACTTCCGCGCCTCCGTCCTGCACTTACTCGGCGAGGTCGAGGCCGTGTTCGGCCTCTGGGCGTTCGTGCTCTTCTGGGCGTTCGTGCTCTGGCCCGGGAAGGGCTGGGCCTTCGCCGCCGGCTATTTCGAGACCGTCGACTACGCCGCCGCCGGCCGGCTGGCCGCGGGTGCGGGCGATGCCGCGCGCCACCTCGCCTCGCCCAAGTACCTCGAGCCCCTGTTCGTGTTCGTCATCATGGCGATCGCCTCCTCGCGCCCGGTCTTCGCCACCGCGTCGGGCCTGCTCAACCGCGTGGCCGGCGTCTTCGGCGGCTCGGCCTTCGCCCGCTGGGCCGTGGTGATCTCCCTGGCGCCGCTGCTGGGCTCCTTCATCACCGAACCGGCCGCCATGACCATCGCCGCGCTGATGCTCTCGGACTTCTTCCACGAGTTCCGTCCCTCGGTCCGCCTGCGCTACGCCACCCTCGGCCTGCTGTTCGTGAACGTCTCCGTCGGCGGCACCCTCACGCACTTCGCCGCGCCGCCCGTGGTGATGGTCGCGGGTGCCTGGGGCTGGTCGACGCAGCACATGCTGGTGCATTTCGGCCTCAAGGCGCTCCTCTCCATCCTGCTGTCCACCGCCGTCTACGGACTGCTGTTCCGCGGCGAGTTCAGGGAGCTCGCCGCCCGCCGCGATCCCGCGCTCAGCCCCTCCTCGCGCCACGGCGTGCCGACATGGGTCGTCGCCGTGCATCTCCTCATGATGGCGTGGTCGGTGCTCATGCTGGCGGGGCACCACGGCGCGCTGCTCATGGCCGGTTTCCTCGCCTTCCTCGCCTTCACCGTGGCCACCCCGCAGTGGCAGTCGCCCGTCAGGCTGCGCGGCCCCCTGCTGGTGGCGTTCTTCCTCGCCGCCCTCGTGATCCACGGCGGGCTCCAGTCCTGGTGGATCGCGCCCGTGCTCGCGCGTCTCGGCGAGGCCGAGCTCTTCGCCGGCGCGACCTTCCTGACCGCCTTCAACGACAACGCCGCCATCACCTACCTCGCCTCGCAGGTGCCGGCCCTGTCCGACGGCACCGCCGCGGCCCGCGCGCTCCAGTTCGCCGTGCTGGCGGGCGCCGTGACGGGCGGCGGGCTGACGGTGATCGCCAACGCTCCCAATCCCGCCGGACAGTCGATCCTCTCCCGTCATTTCGAGGGAGGGGTCTCCCCGGTGCGCCTATTCCTCTGGGCCTTCCTGCCGACGGCCGTCGCCGCGGCCTGTTTTCTGCTGCTTCCCCGCTGAAGCGGCCGCCCCTGGGGCCTCTTTTTGCTGGTCGGCCGGGCGGTTCCGGGGATAGACTTGTGGTCCCCACCTTGAATTGCCCCATGCGCACCCGTCGCCCCGGTTTCACCCTCGTCGAGCTCCTCACGGTCATCGCCATCATTGGCATCCTGGCCGGCGTGCTCTTCCCCGCCATCGGGGGCATCCGTAAGCGGGCCACCCGGGCCACTTCCCAGGCGGCCTTCTCCCAGCTGGCCAACGGGATCCTCAAGTACAAGCAGACCTACGGCTTCTACCCCGACATCGCCACCACCGCCGGCACCTACAGCACCGCCGCGGACACCAAGCACCTGCTCAACGGCAACCCCGCCTACTGCCACAATCTCATCAAGGCCGTGACCGGCAAGCAGGTGACCGGCGCCGCCCTCGCCGTGGCCGACCGCAACCGCTTCAATCGCAACGCCGAGGAGTTCTACGCCTTCTCCAAGGAGGACTACTTCGACCTGACCGCGGCCTCCGCCGGCAACCCCATCCTCATCGACCGCTTCGGCAACCACAACCTCCGGTTCATCTTCGACACCGACAACAACGGCAGCATCCGCAGCCAGACCGGCATGACCATCCCGGACGAGCTGCTTCCCATCACCACGGCCGCCGGCCTGCCCGCCCGCGTCATCATCTTCACGACCGAGCTCGACGTCGGATCGACCGAGGGTCTCGGCCGCAGCGACTGCCTCGACGTCATCGCCGTCCAGTGACCTCCCCCTCCGCCCATCGCGTCGGCCGGCGCCGAGCCGGCTTCACGCTCATCGAGCTGCTGGTGGTCATCACCATCATCCTGCTCATCTCCGGCATGTTCCTCAGCCTCTCGCCGGGCGACGGCGGCGGCCTGCCGGCGGGGCAGCGCGTGATCGGCACCTCCCTCAAGACCGTGCGTGCCATGGCGCTGATGAACCGCGGCACGCTGGGCTCGGGCATCCCCTACAACGCCCGCTACCGGCTGCTCATCCTCAACGACCCCGACAACCCCGAGGACCATCTCCGGACCGTCTGCGTGGCGGTGGGCGCCGTGACCGCGGCCGACGCGGGCGGCACCGACCCCGCCTCCATCCCCACCGACGACACCCGATACAAGTGGTTCGCCCCGGAGGCGCCGGTGCGGCTGCCCAAGGGCGTCTACTTCGTCCCGCCGCAGGGCAACACCCAGACCACCGTCAACTTCCCCGCCGGCTGGACCGCCGGCGCGAACACCCGGCGCAGCATCATCGGCGACCTCACCGACACCCCGGCGGCCGGCACGCTCGACATCTCCGCCGGCACGCCCCGCATGACCTTCGCCGCGATCAACCAGCCCACGCCCCTGAACCAGATGGCGACCCTCGGCGCCAAGCAGTGGTTCTACGTCGAAATCCAGCCGACCGGACAGTCCAACCACCTCGGTCGCGTGATGCTCGTCCTGGCGCTCGGCGCCGTCCGGTCCGGCACCCCCGCCAACCTTGACGTCTCCAACGAGTCCCAGTTCGCCGCGATCGCCGTCCGCCCCAGCGGCGAGGTCTCGATGACGACCGACCCGAACGAGATGAACTCGCTCCTCCTCACCAGGTGAACACGACCACGCACATCGGCCCCGTCCGTCGACTGGGTTTCTCGCTCATCGAGGTCACCCTCGCCATCGGCATCGTCGGCATCGCGATCCTCTCGCTCGTCGGCATCCTCGGGTCCACCTTCCAGCAGGTCGACGACATCATGCAGACCAACCGGGCCCTGTCCGGCGTCACGCGCCTCGTCTCGGCCCTCGACAGCCCCCGTGGCGTCATCTGGCTCAACAGCGCGACCTCCGCCACGACCACCTACCTGCATCAGGGCAACACCGCGCTCGACCCCGTCCCCACCGCGCCGGCCTCCAACTTCGACATCGCCTACCGGCTCCTGGCCGGCGCGCGCGACACCAGCACCGCCGTCTGGCTCTACGTCTACGAGCGCAAGCTCGTCACCGCCATCGCCGACGCCCAGCCCGGCGCGGGCGGCCTCACCTACAACCTCAACTCCAACCCCGCCATCATGGAGGTCGTGAGCACCGCGGGCTCCACCACCGCCGACGAGTTCACGATGGAGATGGCCAATGCGCGCAACGTCGTCGGCACCCCGATGCGCGTGCGCCTCACGCTCTCCAAGCTCCTCATCGGGCAGCGCATCGAGATCGACCCCAGTTCCGGCGAGCCGACCCCGACCCGCTGGGCCGTGGGTTCGGCCCTGCCGAACGACCCCAACCGCTACGCCCTCGCCTACCTGCCCGTCGTGGCGGAGTTCTTCCCGCACGACTTCTCCGCCCCCGGCGGCCCTCAAGGCTTCAAGGCGCGCGAGGAGACCCCGCTCCTGGTCCAGAACATCGTCATCAGCCGATGAGCACCATCCGCCAAGCCGTCCGCAGGGGCTTCACCCTGATCGAGGTCCTGGTCGCCACCGCGATCATGATCGTGATCATCCTGGCCGTCGTCACCATCGCCACCGACACCTTCAAGGCCTACGACCGCGCCGTCTCCGACCTCTCGACGCAGTCCGAGGCCCGCGGCGTGCTGGACGCCATGGAGAACGACTTCCAGACCGCCGTCATCCGCCCCGACGGGCGCTGCTGGATGGAGATCGTCGTGCCCGGCGGCACCGCCGTCCCCGGCCTCGCCGGCGTGCCTCCGGCGGTCGGCAACCTGCGTCCGGCCGACCACCCGATCGTGATGCTCTTCTCCTCGCCGTCGGACCGGCCCCGCTGGTCTCCGGAACGCACCGCCGGGGTGCGCGTGCCGCTGCGCGGCGACGTGTGCGCGGTCACCTACCGCATCGGACAGCGCTCGCCGTTCGACATGCCGGGCGAGCTCATCCAGCAGATCTACGGAGTCTACCGCACCGTCATCGACCCCGAGAGCACCTTCCGCGAGGCGATGCCGGTGATCATGTCCCATCTGCCCGACACCCCGCGCCAGCCCTGGGATTACTGGACCGGTGCCGCCCGCCGCGTGCCCAACTACGCCTCCACCGACACCGGCGGCGCCTTCGAGAACAAGGTGCTGATGAACGCCAGCGTGACCGCCACGCCCCCGTGCTGGACCCTCGACGACCAGAACTTCATCGGCTCGAACGTCGTCTCGATGAACCTCATCTTCTGGTGCACGTCGTCGCTGCCCGCGACCGGCGCCGCCGGCGTGCTGACCGACCCCGCGATGCGGCACCCCCAGATGCTCCGCCCCGTCATCCTCGCCGGCATCGCGACCGAGGACTCGGCCGCGATGAAGTTCGGCACGGC
>JBJTIX010000052.1:0-7882 GCA_046095205.1 Opitutia bacterium | reverse complement strand
CGGGTCCGAGAATGTCATCCCCTGGGACCCTTCCAACCCGACCGCGGCGCTGGCCAGGGCGGTGCGCCGGGCGAAGGAGCTCGCCGGCCGAGTGCTCGATGCCCTGGTCGACGGGGAGGATGGAGACGTAGCCCGTGTTGGCGAGGCGGCCCGAGCCGTAGAGCCGCTGGAGATTGGCCAGCACCCGGTTGCTGCGGTCCGAGGGCGCGAAGGCGAAGTCCACCCAGTCCGCGCGGGGCTGGTGGATCTGCTCCTTCGAGATCTTCGGGTTCTTGAACCCGAGGAGGTTCTCGGCGTCGGCGCCGAGGAGTTTCTGGATTTCGCTGTATTGGCTCATGTCAGGGAAAGTCGTCCGCGAGGCACCAAAAGGGTGGGCGGAGGGCGGACCTTCAAGCCCGAATTCAAAAACCGCCGATTACGCCCCTTTTTCCGCTCGCCTGCTCAAATCTGCCAGTCTTCGGCCGAGGCCGAGGCCGGCCGCGGCAGCTCGGGGTGCGGGGCCGTCACCACGCGGAGGACCGCCTCGCCGCCGCCGGCGAGCTCCTTCGCCCGGCGCACCGCCCTGGCCAGCGCCGCGGTCGGGTTGGAAGGGTCCCAGGGGATGACATTCTCGGACCCGACCTGTTCGACCAGTCCTGCGTCGCGGAAGATGGCCATCGTCTCGGGCTTGGCCTCGCAGAGGATCAGGTGCCGTCCGCCCTGGCGCAGCGTCTCCGCCAGGTCGCGCAGGAGCAGCACCCCGTTGGCGTCGAGGTGGAGCGCCTCGCGGAACTTCACGACCATCACCTTCAGGTTGGGGTCGGCCGAGGCCCGGCGCAGGTGGTCGTGGAAGGCCTGCGTGGCGCCGAAGTGCAGGCTGCCCTCCACGTGCAGGATGGAGATGCCCGTCGAGGCGCTGCCGGCGGGCCGTTCGCGCAGTTCGCCCGTCTCGCCGAAGTCGTACTCCACCACCTCGGGCTTCGAGGTGCGCTTCAGGTAGAAGGCCACCGCCACGGCCGTGCCGAAGAAGATGGCCACGTCGAGGGGCGCGATGAGCGCCGTGACGAAGGTCGCGAGGAACACCGTGCGGTCCTGCTGGCCCGACTGCAGGATGATCCGCACCACCGTCAGGTTGGCCAGCTCGACCTCGGCGATGATGACCAGCGCGGCGAGGCTGGAGAGCGGCACCAGCCCGATCCAGCGTCCGGCAAGGAGCGCGACCGCCAGCACCGCGACGCCGCAGAAGACCGAGGCCAGCGCCGTGCGCGCGCCGCTGGAGACGTTGAGCGCCGAGCGCGTGATCGAGCCGGACGCCGCCATGCCGCCCGTGAAGGCGCAGGCGAGGTTGGCCATGCCGAGCCCGTAGGTCTCCTGGTGCAGGTCGGACGCCCGGCCGGTGCGGAGCGCCGAGGCGCGCGCGTTGGCCGTGCCCTCGATGATGACGAGCACCGCGAGCGCCAGCGCTGGGGAGAAGAGCGACGACAGCGTGCGCAGCGAGAGCTCCGGCGTCCGGAACATCGGCCCGCCGGCGGCCGCGCCCACGTACTGCACCATGTCGCCGTGCGAACCCTGGTTCGCGGCCACGTTCTGCCCGATCGCGGCGAAGGCCGTGGCCAGCGCGATGGCGCCGAGGATCGCCTTGCCCGGTCCGTGCCTGCGGCGGACGCCCAGGTAGACCGCGGCCGTGACCACCGCCAGCCACATGTCCATGCTGAGCGCCAGCTGTCGGGCGGACTTCACGGCCGCCCAGAGCACCTCGGGCAGCGTGTCGTCGGCGAAGTCGCCCTGCAGCCCGAGCGCGGCGGGAAGCTGGAGCGCGATGACGCGGAGGGCGGCGGCGGCGACGTAGGCGGAGATGACCGTGCGGGGGACGAAGTCGGCGAACCCTCCCAGCCGGAGCCAGGCGGCGAGCAGCAGGAAGGCGCCCGTCATCAGGAGCAGCGTGGGCAGCGCGGCGACCCGCGCCTCCTGCGTCAGGGCCCCGAGTCCGGCGAAGGTGCCGAGCAGCAGGGCGGCCGAAGCGTTGGTGGGGCCGGCGGAGAGGTTGGCCGAGCCCGAGAAGAGCGGGGCGACGAGCGCGGCGACGCCGCAGCCCGCGAGCCCGCACCACACCGGCAGGCCGGCCTTCATCGCGAAGGCCATCGACATCGGGAACGCCAGCAGCGCGACGCTGAGGCCTGCGATCAGGTCGGCCCTGAGCGTGGGCGCGTTGCAACGGGCCGCGACGCCCAGGATGGGGAGGGCGGCCGGCCGGGGCATGCCGGCGGCCCGCCGCAGCAGCTGCAGCAGGTCCGCCACGAATCCGAGAAGCCCCTTGAGCACGACCTGTCGTAGTCCGCGCCGCTCTCCCCCTTCAACCGATTTCTCCTCAGTCCATGCTTTCCGGGCTGAGCTGCGCGACCAGCGACTGCTGCAGCAGTCCGAAGCAGGCGTAGCAGGCCAGCGCATGGCGCTTCTCGGCGGGCAGCGATTCGTCGTCCAGGTCCTCCGAGGCCTCGAGGCGGGAGTCCGGGATGTCGGCGAAGACGAGTTCGCGGAGCGCCAGCCGCACGGAGGAGATGGCGCGCAGGAAGCCCAGCGCCTGGGACTCGTTGCGCAGGACGATGACGGCGGGGTCGCCCTTGGCGCCGGAGAAGGCCGAGGCCAGCAGCCGGGCCTCCTCGGCCGCGTGGGCCTCGAGCGCGCCCGTCCAGTGCTCCGCGAGCGCCTCGTCATCCCCGGGCACGCGCGCGCGGCGGACGGCCACGCGGGCGGCGGCGGGCGCGATGAGGCGCAGCAGGTCGGAGAGCACCGTCCGCGCGTCGGCGGTCATCGTGAGCCTGATCTCAGGCATCCTGTTCGAGCCTCGCGTCGAGGTGCCACTGCTGGAGCTCGAGCGCGAGCATCTCGGCGCGCTCGCGGCCGCCGGTCCAGACCGTGGCCCGGCCCTCCTCGTGGATGAGGCGCATGAGCCGCTTGGCGGACTCGTGCGAGATGCGCAGCACGTTGACGAAGGCGACGACCACGTAGCCCATGAAGTTGACCGGGTCGTTGCGGACGACGACGTTCCAGCGCTTCTCCGCCTTGACGGACGTCTCTGTCCTAACCTCGGGCTTGATCTTCGGTCGGGCCATGCGCGGCTTGGGGCGACTCCGAACTTAGGCGTTCCTTGAGCCGGCGCAAGCCGTCGATGAGTTCCCTGACCGCCTCGTCCGCGCCGGGTCCGGTCGGCTGCTTTTCGAGTCCGCCCGCCACCCTGGCCAGGGCCGCGCAGGACATCAGCGAGAGCATGCCCTTCACCCCGTGCGCCTCCCGGGTCAGGTCGGGCCTGCCCGTCGCCTCCGCCGCAGACTTCAGTCGTTCGATCATGCCGTCGGCGTGGCGGAGGAAGGCCCGTCCGGCGGCCCGCAGGTCTTCGGCGGACTCTTCGTCGGCCTCGGCCACCGCGTCGATGAACTCGCCTTCGGCCGAGGCGGGCGAGCGTTCACCCAGCGCGGCGATCTTTTCGAGCAGTTCGGCGCCCCTTACAGGCTTGGAAAGATGGGCGTCGAAGCCGGCGGCCTCGCAGCGCGCCCGGTCGGACTCCTGGGTCATCGCGGTCATGGCCAGCAGCCCGATGCGTCCGCGGGCGCCGGCGGCCTCCTCGCGCCGGATGGCCTCGGCGGCGGCCAGGCCGTCCATCACCGGCATCTGGATGTCCAGCACCGCGACGTCGAACCCGCCCTTGCGCCAGGCCTCGACGGCCTGGGCGCCGTCGCCGACGGCGGTGACCTGATGGCCGGCCTTGCGGAGCCTTGATTCGGCCACCTCGCGGTTGACCTCGTTGTCCTCGGCGAGGAGCACCCGGAGCTTTCTGGCCGGGCGCCCCTGGCGGTGTGCGGAGCGGTACTCGGCCTCGTCGTCGGGTGCGGCCCCGGCGAACTTGTTCCAGAGTCCCGTCAGGCCGATCGGTTTGGCGAGCACGTCGCGTCCGACCAGGCCGCATTCGGGCGAGGCGAGGAAGGTCATCTTCTCGCGCGGAAGCTCCGGCAGGTTCGGGTGGAGGTCGTCGGGGATGTCGACCAGCGCGAGGTCGAACGGCCGGTCGGACTTGGCGGCCTCCTTCCAGAGCGATTCCGCCTGACGTTCGTCCTCGGCGGCCACGCAGGTGGCGCCCCATCTTGCCAAGGAGTCGCAGAGCCAGCCCCGCGTCTCGGCCGGGCCGCCCGCCACCATGATGCGGCGTCCGGCCAGGTCCGGGGCGGGACGTTCGGGGTGTTCCGCGTCGGGGTCGACGAGCATCGTGGCCGTGAACACGCTGCCCTTGCCGGGCGTGCTCGCGACCTTGATGAAGCCGTCCATCGCCTGGACCAGGCTGCGGACGATCGTCAGGCCGAGCCCCGTGCCGCCGAACCGGCGCGTCGTCGTCGAGTCCGCCTGCGTGAAGGGCTCGAAGATGCTTTCCAGCCGGTCCTGGGGGATGCCGATGCCCGTGTCCTCGACCGTGAGCGTCGCCTGGAGCCGGTCGCCCCGCGGGCTGAAGGTGAGCCGCGCGGTGACGTGGCCCTTGGACGTGAACTTCACCGCGTTGCCGATCAGGTTGGCCGCCACGCGCCGGAACTTCACCGCGTCCCCGAGCACCGCGCGGGGGCTGGCGGCGTCGCAGAGCGCGTTGACCGCGACGCCCTTGCGTCCGGCCGGGCGCAGGAACTGCGCGGCGACCTCCTCGAGCGCCCGCACCGGGTTGAACGCGGCGCGGTCCACCGCGACCCCGCCGTGGTCCAGCCGGGAGAAGTCGAGCACGTCGCGGACCGTGTCCTCGAGTTCGGCGACGCTGCGCAGGATGCGGCGGAACGTCTCGGCGGGCGGTCGGTCGGCGTCGGCGAGGGCGGCCTCGCACAGGCCGTGAATCGCGTTGAGCGGGTTGCGGATCTCGTGCGTGACGTTGGCGACGAACTGCCAGCGGGCGGCCGCGAACTCCTCGGCCCGCTCTAGCGCGATGCGCAGGCGGTTGTGCTCGTCGACCGTCTCGGTGATGTTGACCGCGAAGGTCAGGAGGCCGGGAGGCAGGCCTGCGCCGCCCTTGGTCAGCTCGTGGACGATGCGCACGAGGCGCGACTTGCCGTTGACGGCCTCGAAGTGCGTGACCGCCTGGCGCACGCGCCTTCCCGTCCGCTTCACCTCCTCGTCGAACTTGGCGAACTCGGCGGCCGTGGCCGCGGAGAGGATGTCGGGCAGGCGCAGGTCGGCGACGTTGCCGCGGTAGGGAAGGGCGAGGAACTCGTCCAGGCTGCGGCTGGTCTGGAGGATCCGGCCCTCCAGGTCGCGGAAGATGATGAAGTCGGGCGAATTTTCGATGAGCGTGCGGGCCAGGCTCATGCCCGAGCGCGGGGTCAGGAGCTGCTGTCCGTCCACCTCCGCATCGTCGGCGAGCAGCACCCAGACCTGCTGGGCGTAGCGGGGGTCGGGGAGCAGGATGACCTTGGCGGCGCGCAGGGGGGCTTCGCCCTTGGCCGGGCGGAGCGCGAGCAGGCCGCTCCAGGACGACCAGCGTGCGGCCGAGAAGAGCAGGGAGGAGACCGGCCGGCCGTTGTCCATCTCGACGAAGATGTCGTCGATGCGCGACCTGGGCTTAAGCTGCCGGCCGAGCGACTTCTCGAACAGCGGGTTGGCGTGCAGCACCCTGCCGTCCCGGCCGCATACGAGGAAGGGCCAGGGCAGGAGGTCGGGCAGCGCGGAGAGGTCCGGCATGTTTTGAGGTTAGGGGAACCCCTCACGGAAGGCACTAACAACCTCCTGAGGATTCGCTCCCAGCGACGCCCCGACTGGTGCTCAGGAAGGGACTTGAACCCTTACGCTTTATGGGCACTGGATCCTGAATCCAGCGTGTCTGCCATTCCACCACCTGAGCCTTCAGTCGGGAGGTTCAGCAAAGTCTGGCGGATAGCCGTGTCAAGGAGCGAGGGGCTGCCCCAGGTCCTTCTGCATGTAGATGCAGTCCAGCGTCTGTCCGAATTTGCGTCCCACGCCGCGCAGGCGTCCGGCTTCGGTGAAGCCGAGCGACGCGTGCAGACGGATGCTTGCCGCCTGTTCTCCCGAGATGCGTGCGACGACCACCCGGTGCCCGAGGCGGGTGGCCTCCTCGATCAGGCGCCCCAGGATGAGCTTGCCCAGGCCCTGGCCCTGATGTCGGTGGTCGATGAAAACCGAGTCCTCGACCGTGCCGTCCCAGCCCTGGCGGGAATTGTACACCGAAAGCGACCCCCAGCCGACGACCTCCCCTCCGGATTCGGCCACCAAGACCGGGTGGAGACCCCCCCTGGACTCGATCCATTTGCGCCTTCCTTCGTCGGTGTCCTCGGTCAGGTGCCAGGTGCAGGTGCTGGTCCGGACATAATGGTTGTAGATCCGGTTGATGGCCGTGGCGTCGGCCCTGGAGGCGCGTCTGACGCTGGTCTGCATGGGGTGATGCTTGGGTCGGCTCGCCTCCGGCTCAAGCCAAGGAAATCCCGTTGACACCCTTCTGGGCTGCACCTTTGTTGGCCGACCTGCCGCAAGCCCGGCCTCCCGACATGAAAGTCTCCTCCTCCCTGAAGTCCCTCAAGAAGCGTCACCCGAACTGCCAGGTCGTGCGTCGCAAGGGCCGTATCTACGTCATCAACAAGACCCACCCGCGCTACAAGGCGCGCCAGGGCTGATCCCCCTCAACGAGCTTTTAACATGAAGAAAGAAGGCCATCCCGACTACCACCCGGTCGTTTTCGTGGACGTGTCCACCGGACGCGAGTTCCCGACCCGCTCGACCATGAAGTCCAAGGAGACCAAGGATATCGGCGGCGTGCAGCATTTCGTGATCCGTCGCGAAGTCACCATGGACTCCCACCCGGCCTACACCGGCGAAAAGCGCTTCGTGGACTCCGCCGGACGCGTCGAGAAGTTCAATACGAAGTTCCGCCGCAAATAATCCAAGAAAACGGATTCCTGGAAAAGAGCCCCTTGCGGGGCTTTTTTATTGGGGAGGGTGGATTATAAGACTAATATCAGTCATTTAAGACTAATGACCGCATCTGATCTAAAAGGAATAGGGGCGCTTTAAAAAACAGGGCCGGCCCTTCGTAGGCCTTTGTGCCCCAAATAATAGCACTATTCACATGCTATTGTGAATAACGGTGAATAAATGGGGCCGAAAACGACAATTAATCAAAAAGTGCTTGATTTCGTTCCGCGCCTGGAGCAAAAGTGTCACCGCTATGAAGCACATCCTCCCGATCATCACCCTCACGACCCTCGCTGCCGCGGCCTCTGCCCAGTCCGCTGCTTCGTCCGGTTTCAACTACAACACTGTGAGCCTGGGCTACTCCAACGAGGACTTCAGCGACTCCGGTGTCGCCGACGCCATCTCCCTGACCAGCGTCACGCTGAGCCAGAAGATCGGCAAGAATCTCGTCGGCACGCTCGGTCTCCACAATGGAGCCATCGCCGGCCAGGGCCAGGACCTCCGCGGTTTCTCGGTTGGTCTCGGCTACATCTACTCGGTCAACTCCTCCCTGGACATCATCATCGGCGCCTCTCTGACCGACCTGCAGTCCGCCAGCTACGACTCCCAGAGCGTCAACTTCAACGACATCGGAGTGAAGGCCCGCTACAACCTCGGCAACGGCATCGAGCTCACCGCCGGCATCGGTCGCAACGTCTACGGCAACGAGGAGAGCGACTCCAATGATGCCAGCGACGAGAACGGCGCCGCTCGTAACGTGTACTCCCTCGGTGCTGCCTACAAGCTGACCGCCGACCTGTCCGTCTCCGCGTCCTACGCCTGGAGCAAGGGCATCTCGGGCACCACGGACGCCGACTCCGAGACCTGGTCCGTCGCCCTCGTCCACAGCTTCTAATCCTCGGATCAGAAGCTAAGCCAAAGGGCCCCGGCAACGGGGCCCTTTTTGTTT
>JBJTIX010000051.1:0-1277 GCA_046095205.1 Opitutia bacterium | reverse complement strand
CCGTGCCCCCTCGTCTTGCTCACTTCTTCTTCAGTGAATTCAGGTATTCCCGGATGGCCTCGAACTGGTCCTCGGCCTTGCCGTTGAAGTGCTCGGTCAGCTGGGTCATGCCGTCGCCGTCCGCGAACTTCGGCATCTTGGTCTCGGGGTCGAGGCGGTTCGGGTTGAGCAGCCAGCGGTGGAAGTGGCCCTTGCGCAGGCGTTCCGCGGAGAGCGCGAGGTTGATCCCTGGGGCCTCGAAGACCGCGGTCGCCTCCTTCTCGCCGACGTCGTGGCAGGTGATGCAGT
This sequence comes from Opitutia bacterium, assembly GCA_046095205.1. Classification (GTDB taxonomy): domain Bacteria; phylum Verrucomicrobiota; class Verrucomicrobiia; order Opitutales; family UBA953; genus UBA953. The sequence continues at coordinate 989 of JBJTIX010000051.1, read as the reverse complement.
TGAAGCCGCCCTCCATGCCGAGCAGCTTCTCGCCGACCGCGATGCGCGCCGGGTCGGGCTTGGGATCCTTGGGGTCCTTCGGGCCGAAGCCGTGCTGCTGGCCGAGGCCGAGCGCCATCGTCGGCGCATGGTGCGCGAAGCCCGGCATCACGCCGATGAGCCACCAGCGCGGCTTGTCCTCGATGCGCCCGGCGATGAACTCGGTCATCCATGCGGTCCTGAGCTTCTCGCCCTGCCAGGTGAGGGCGGGCACGGGGGCGTCCGGCACGGGTTCGCCCTCGACGTGCTCCTTCGGCGGCAGGAGCGAGCGCAGCTGGCGGCACTCCTCGTCCGACTTCTTCCACACGCTCACGCGTCCGTCGACGTTGTGGCAGGCGGCGCAGTTGAGCGCCTTCAGGTTGCGCGTGGCGAACTCGGCGGGCACGTCGGCGGCGAGTCCGGCGGCGACGTCCGACTTGACGAACGCGAGCAGCGCCTCGCGCTCACCGGGCGAGAACGCGTAGGCGGGCGCCTTGCCGCGGGCGGCGGCGTCCGGAGCGAGGCACCCCTTGGCGCCCGCGCCCGCGGCCTTCGCCAGCGGGGGCTGGGTCGTGGCGGGCATGCCAGCGTGGCAGTTGAGGCAGCCCGCGGAGACGATCAGGCCGGCGCCGCGGGCGGCGTCGCCTTCCTTGGCGGCAATCTTGGTGGCGGGCGCCCTGGTCAGCAGGTAGGCGGCGAGCTGCGCGGCCTCCTCCTCGGTGAGGCGGAAGTGCGGCATGCGGGCGGCGGGCCAGTTCTTGGCCGGATCGAGCAGGTAGTCCTTGAGCGCCGCGTCGCGCCACTTCGCGCGCACGTGCGCGAGCGGGATGCGGCCGAGCGCGTCGTCGCCCTTGGCGTCGGGCTGGCGGTGGCAGCCCACGCAGCCGAGGTTGGCGAAGAGCGCGGCGCCGGCCGCCGGTCCCGCGGCCGACCCCGCGCTCGCGCCGGCCGGCGCCGCGCGCTTCGCCAAC
>JBJTIX010000050.1:0-7236 GCA_046095205.1 Opitutia bacterium | reverse complement strand
AACATCGGGATGAACTACGACTACCCCGAAGGCAGCTATGAGCGCCGCCGGGAGATCATCGCCGAACACCGCACCTACCAGCAGGGGCTGCTCTGGTTCCTGGCCAACGACCCCCGCGTGCCCGACGAGGTGCGCAAGGAGGCGAACCGCTGGGGGCTGCCCAAGGACGAGTTCACCGACAACGGCAACTGGCCGCACCAAATCTACGTCCGCGAGGCCCGCCGGATGATCGGTGCGTTCGTGATGACCGAGAACGAGCTGACGAAGCGCAAACCGACTCCCGATTCGGTGGGCATGGGCAGCTACACCATCGATTCGCACAATGTCCGACGTTACGTGACCCCGGACGGCCACGTGCAGAACGAGGGCGACATCGGCGTGGGCATCTCGCCCTACGCCATCGCCTACGGCTCCATCGTCCCCAAGGCGTCCGAGTGCTCCAATCTGCTCGTGCCGGTGGCCTGCAGCGCCAGCCACATCGCCTACGGGTCCATCCGCATGGAACCCGTCTTCATGATCCTGGGCCAGTCCGCCGCCACCGCGGCTTCGATGGCCATCGAGGCCGGGTCCGACGTGCAGTCCGTGCCCTACCCCGCCCTTCGCGAACGTCTCATCAAGGACGGACAGGTCCTGGCCTATGACGGACCGGTGAAGCCGACGAAATCGACCCGTTCGACCAAGGACATCCCGGGGGTGACCGTCGACGACGAGGAGGCGGTGCTCACGGGCGAGTGGAGCGCCAGCTCGGCCAATTCCGGCTTCATCGGCCTGGGCTACCGCCACGGCGGCAAGGACTCCTCGCTGAAATCCGCCAAGTTCATCGCCAAGCTGCCCGAGGCCGGGCGGCATGAAGTGCGCCTCGCCGTCGTCCCCAACGCCAACCGCAGCAAGAACGCGCTGGTTAAGGTCCGGCATGCGGGCGGAGTCGCCGAGAGCCGGGTCGACCTCACCGGCGCCGGCGCCAAGGACGGCTTCGTCTCCGTCGGATTCTTTGATTTCGCGGCCGGCACGGCCGAGGTCATCGTGTCCAACGAAGGCGCCACCGGCTACGTGCTGATCGACGCCGTCAACTGGCGCAAGGAGTGAGGTTGCACGCCCCGGGCGGGCGAGCGTCAGTACGACGCCGCGGAACCTGAGCGGGAAATGAATCCAAAACGCCGTTTAAATCCGGCGTTTAGGCTTCTACCCCGGCGGCGCTGAAGGTAGGTTGCGGCATGACCCCGCTGCGCACCCTGCTGCTCACCCTGCTGGCGACCTCCGCGGCATTTGCCGCCGAGGCCGTCAAACCCTCCGCCAAGTCGGAGCTCTTCAACGGCAAGGACCTCGCCGGCTGGGTCTCCCACCTCCGCGACAACGCCCCGGCCGACGGCACCTGGTCGGTGAAGGACGGCCTGCTCGTCTGCACCGGCAAGCCCAACGGTTTCCTGCGCACCGAGAAGGGCTACCGTCAGTACCGCTTCACCGTCGAATGGCGCTTCACCAAGCCCGGCAACACCGGCGTCGTCGTCCACATGACCCCGCCGGACGCGGTCTGGCCCAAGAGCGTCGAGTGCCAGGGCATGCACAAGAACCAGGGCGACTTCTACCTCTGGTCCGGCGCCAAGGCCAAGGAAGGCACTGAACTCAAGGACAAGAAGACGGGCGCCGTGCGCGGCTACCGGATCGGTCGCGCCAAGGACGGCCTGGAGAAGCCGGCCGGTGAATGGAACACCTTCACCACCGTCTGCGACGGCGACACCGTGGTCATCCTCGTCAACGGCCAGGAGGCCAACCGCCTCTCCGGACTCAACCTCTCCGAAGGATTCATCGGCCTGCAGTCCGAAGGCGGCGCCTTCGAAGTGCGCCGCTGCACCCTCGAACCCCTCTGAACCCGAACCCCTCACCATGCGCACCCTGACCCCCATCCTCGCGGCCTGCGCCGCAGTCCTCGCCTCCGCGCAGGAATCCACGCCGCTGTTCAACGGCAAGGACCTCGCCGGCTGGTACGGCTACAACCCCCATCAGGTGACCAAGCTCACCGGAGAGAAGCGCGACGCGATGCTCGCCAAGATGCGCGAGGAGTTCGCCCAGCACTGGTCGGTGAAGAACGGCGAGATCCTCAACCCCGGCACGGGCCCCTACGCGACGACCGAAAAGGAATACGGCGACTTCGAGCTGACCCTGGAGTACAACATGGCACCCAAGGGCGACTCCGGCGTCTACCTGCGCGGCGCCCCCCAGGTGCAGATCTGGGACCCCACCGATGAGAAGGCCCACAAGCACGGCGCCCAGCTCGGCTCCGGCGCGCTCTGGAACAACACCAAGGGCAACCCCGGCAAGGACCCGCTCGTCCTGGCCGACAAGCCGGCCGGCGAGTGGAACACCCTCCGGGTCGTCATGACCGGCTCCCGCGTCAGCGTCTGGCTCAACGGCAAGCAGACCGTGGACCATGCGATCATGGAGAACTACTATGACCGCAAGGCCGCCCTGCCCGCCCGCGGCCCGATCTGCCTCCAGACCCACGGCGCCCCCATCCGCTGGCGCAACATCGCCATCCGCGAGATCGGCGGCGAGGAGGCCAACCGCATCCTCGCCTCCCAGGGCAAGGACGGATTCACCACCGCCTTCAACGGCAAGGACTTCACGGGCTGGGCCGGACCGGTCGAGAACTACGAGATCGTCGACGGCGCCATCGTCTGCAAGAAGGGCAAGGGCGGCAACCCGTACTTCGACCGCAAGCTGCGCGACTTCTCCGTCCGGCTCGAATTCAAGGTGCCCCAGGCCGGCAACAACGGCCTCGCGATCCGCTACACCGGCAAGGGCAACCCCGCCTACGACGCCATGTGCGAGCTGCAGGTGCTCGCCGAGGACTACGACAAGGTGAAGGGCAAGCTGGACCCCCGCCAGGTGCACGGCTCCGCCTACGGCATGGTCGCCGCCCAGCGCGGCTTCCAGCGCCCAGTCGGCGAATGGAACTTCCAGGAGGTCACCGTCAAGGGCTCGACCATCCGGGTCGAGCTCAACGGCTCGGTCATCCTCGACGCCGACCTCTCCAAGGTCGACCAGGCCACGGTCATGGCCAAGTCCAAGCACCCCGGCCTCGGGCTGACCGAGGGCTACTTCGGCTTCGCCGGACACAACGACCCGGTCGCGTTCCGGAACATCTCCATCAAGGAGCTGCCCTGAGGCCTCCGTCAGCCCTCCCTCAAACCCCCTCGAAAGAGGGGTTTCTATTGTCCATTTCTTGCAAGCCGCAGGGGTGCCGCTAACAAATGCAGGAACCCCTCCGACCCCTGTCCGGACATACTCCTCATGCGCGCGTCCCTTTCACTGCTGCTGACCTCGCTGACCGCGGCCCTGCCCGCGGCCGATGGTCGGCTCGAGTTCAACCGCGACGTTCGGCCCATCCTCTCCGACACCTGCTTCGCTTGCCACGGACCGGACACCAACAAGATCAAGGGCGGTCTCCGGCTGGACTCCAAGGAGGCCGCGCTGAAGGGCGGCAAATCCGGCGACCCCGCCATCGTGCCCGGGCAGCCGGACAAGAGCGCGGTCATCGCCCGCATCACGACCAAGGACCCCGACGACGTCATGCCGCCGCCGGAATCCCACAAGACCGTCACCCCGGCCCAGATCGCCGTCCTGAAACGCTGGATCGCCGAGGGCGCCGAGTACCAGGGCCACTGGGCCTTCATCCCCCCCGTCCGACCCTCGGTCCCTGCGACGCCCGCCGGAGGGAACGAGATTGACGCTTTCCTCGCCCGTGCCCTCAAGGCGCGCGGCCTGACGCCCAACGGCGAAGCCGACCGCCTCACCCTGCTCCGCCGCGCCGCCCTCGACCTGACCGGCCTCCCGCCCACCGACGCCGACCGCGAGGCGTTCCTCGCCGACAAGTCGCCGGAAGCCTGGTCCAAGGCGGTCGACCGCCTCATGGCGTCACCCCACTACGGCGAGATGATGGCCATGCAGTGGCTCGACTTCGCGCGCTACGCCGACAGCAACGGCTTCCAGAGCGACACCCAGCGCACGATGTGGCCCTGGCGCGACTGGGTGATCAAGGCCTTCAACGACAACAAGCCTTTCGACCGCTTCACGGTCGAACAGCTGGCGGGCGACCTGCTCCCCGGCGCGACCCCCGACCAGATCGTCGCCACGGGCTTCCACCGCAACCACCGCCTCAACGGCGAGGGAGGCCGCATCGTCGAGGAATGGTTCGCCGAAAACGTCATCGACCGCGTGGAGACCACCGGGCTGACCTGGCTCGCGCTCACCATGAACTGCTGCCGCTGCCACGACCACAAGTACGACCCGGTCTCGCAGAAGGAGTTCTACTCGCTCTTCGCCTACTTCAACTCGATCGACGAGTCCGGCGTGCTCGGCGAATTCGGAGGCTCGGGCACGACGCGACGCGGCGGCAACACGCCGCCCGTGCTGCCGCTGCCGGACTCCGAGCAGAAGCGCCGGATGGACGAAACCGCAGGCGCCCTGGCCGAAGCCGAAGCCCGGCTCAAGGCGACGCCCGCCACGGACGCCGCCAAGTACGCGGCCTGGCTGGAGAAGCAGCGCCAGGCCTTCGCCAAAGACGGCGTGAGCTGGCGCACGCTCGAAGGCGAGAAGGTGGCCGCCAAGGAGAACGCCGAGTTCAGCCGGCTCGAGGACGGCACGTGGCTGGTCTCCGGCGGAACGGCCGACAAGGAGACCTACACCGTCGAATGGAGGCCCCCGGCGGGACTGCTGACGGCGATCCAGCTCGAGGCCTTCCCGCACGACTCTCTGCCCGGCAAGAGCCTCGGACGCGCCTTCAACGGCAACTTCGTGCTCAGCGCGTTCGAGCTCCGCATCATCGGCGCCGACGGCAAGGCGGTGCAGATACCACTCACGGGCGCGGAAGCCGACTACGACCAGCCGGGCTGGTCGGTGGCCAAGCTCGCACCCGCGGCCATGACCAAGGGCAAGGCGAAGAAGGGGAACAATGACAAGGCCGGCTGGGCCATCGGAGGTAACATGCCCGAGAACCGCGTCCCGCGTAAGGCCATCTTCACCTTCGCGCCCACCCAGGTGCCCGCCGGGGCCCGCCTCATGGCCGTCATGCGCCATGACCTGCATGCCGGACACAGCATCGGACGGTTCCGCCTGAGCGCCTCCTCGCAGGACCCCAAGATGCTCTCGCTGAAGTCGGACGCCGCCGCCGAAGCCGCCAAGCGGCTGCTCGCCAAGGCGCCCGACAAGGTCACCGCCGCCGACCGCAAGGCGCTCGAGAAGCTCTTCGCCGACAGCCCGGAGAACCCCCGCAAGCTCGCGCAATCCAGGGTCGACGCCGCACGCAAGGCGCATGAGGACGCCCTCGCCGCCCCCATCAGCGTGATGGTGATGAAGGAGAAGCCCGAACCGAGGGACGCCTTCGTGCTCCTGCGCGGTGAATACGACAAGATCGGCGAGAAGGTGCCCCGCGCCCTGCCCAAGGTCCTGCCTCCCCTTCCCGCGGGCGCGCCCAACAACCGGCTCGGCCTGGCGCAGTGGCTGGTCAGCGGCACGCACCCCCTCACCGCGCGGGTCTGGGTCAACCGCGCCTGGGAACGATTCTTCGGCGTCGGCATCGTGAAGACGTCCGAGAACTTCGGTTCGCAGGCCGAGTGGCCCTCCAACCCCGAGCTGCTCGACTGGCTGGCGACGGAGTTCGTGCGGCTGAAATGGGACATGAAGGCCATGCAGAAGACCCTGCTCATGAGCGCCGCCTACCGGCGCTCCGCCGCGGTCACGCCCGAGATGCTCGAGAAGGATCCCGAGAACCGCCTGCTGGCCCGCGGGCCGCGCTTCCGTCTGCCCGCCGAAACCATCCGCGACCAGGCGCTGGCCCTCAGCGGACTGCTGGTGCCCAAGGTCGGCGGACCGAGCGTGAAGCCCTACATGCCCGAGGCGGTCTGGGACGAGACCAGCGTCTACGGCGACATGCGCAACTACAAGGCCGACAGCGGCGAAGGCCTCTACCGACGCTCGATCTACACCATCTGGAAGCGCACCGCCGCCCCGCCCTCCATGCTGATGTTCGACAGCGCCAGCCGCGAGGTCTGCACGGTGAAGCGTTCGCGCTCCAACACCCCGACGCAGGCGCTCTCCCTGCTCAACGAGGTCACCTACGTCGAGGCCGCCCGCAAGCTCGGCGAAGCCGCCCTGCGGCAGCCCGGCGGCGCCGATGCCAAGCTCGCCTGGGCCTTCAGTCGCGTGACCGGACGCGTCGCCAAGGACTCCGAACTCAAGGTGCTCCGGGCCGGGCTAGAACGCCGCCTCAAGACCTACGCCGGCGACGCCGAAGCCGCGGCCAAGCTCGTGACCAACGGAGCCAGCCCTGCGCCGAAGGACCTCCCGGCCGACCAGCTGGCCGCCTGGACGGTCACCGCCAACGTCCTCCTCAACCTCGACGAAACCGTCACCCGCGAATGAACTGCAACGACCGCAACTACCTCGGACTCGGGCCCGCCGAACGGATGGCCCTCTCCCGGCGCACCTTCCTGAAGGGCTCCGCCGGCGGCCTGGGCCTCACCGCCCTCGGCACCCTCTGCTCCCAGGCCTTCGCCGCCAACCCCCGACTCGGCTTCCCGAACTTCAAGCCGAAGGCGAAGCGCATCATCTACCTCTTCCAGTCCGGGGCGCCGTCGCAGATGGACCTCTTCGACCCCAAGCCGGCGATGGAGAAGATGCGCGGCAAGGACCTGCCCGACTCGATCCGCAAGGGCCAGCGCCTCACGACCATGACGTCGGGCCAGAAGAACTTCCCGGTCGCGCCCTCGATGTTCAAGTTCGCGCGCCACGGACAGTCGGGCGCGTGGTTCAGCGAGCTCATGCCCCACATGTCGTCCAAGGCCGACGAATGGTGCGTGGTCCGCTCAATGTTCACCGAGGCCATCAACCACGACCCGGCCATCACGTTCATGCAGACGGGCTCCCAGCTCGCCGGTCGCCCGAGCATCGGCTCCTGGGCCGCCTACGGGCTCGGCAGCGAGAACGCCGACCTCCCCTCCTACGTCGTGATGACCTCCTTCGGCAGCGGCCGTCCGGACGACCAGCCGCTGTACGACCGTCTCTGGGGCGCGGGCTTCCTGCCCTCCCGTCACCAGTGCGTGAAGCTGCGCAACAAGGGGGAACGCGTGCTCTTCCTCAAGGACCCCGCCGGCATGCCCCGCGAGGTGCGTCGGGAGACGCTCGACGAACTGGCCGCGCTCAACCGCGAACGGTTCGGGGTGCTCGGCGATCCCGAGA
>JBJTIX010000049.1:0-11052 GCA_046095205.1 Opitutia bacterium | reverse complement strand
CCCCCCGCGCCGGGCGCGCCCATCGCTCCGGTCGCCCCGGCCGCCCCTGCCGCCAACTGAGGTCGGCGTCAGGTTGCATGACGGGCCCGCCAGTCGGCGGGCCCGCTTTTTTCTGGCTGGTCCGTCCCGCCGGGCGAGACTGTCCGCATGCGCTGGATGCTAGTCGACGGCTTCAACCTGGTCTTCCGCAGCCACTTCGCGATGGAGCGGTCGAATCTGCGGCGGCAGTCCGACCAGTTCCCGACCGGCGCGCTGCACGGCTGGATCAAGTCGCTCCTGGACCTGCGCGACTCGGAGAAGCCTGACCGCTGCGCGGTGTTCTTCGATCTCGGCGGCTCCGACCGCCACCTCGCCGTGCTGCCGGAATACAAGGCCCAGCGTGACGACACCCCCGAGGACATCGAGCTGCAGCTTCCCGACATCAAGCGCCTGACCGCCCTGCTCGGCTTCCAGATCTTCGAGCGCCGTGGCGTGGAGGCCGACGACCTCATCGCGACGGCCGTGCGTCGGCTGGCGGCCGACGGGCACGAGTGCGTCATCGTGAGCGCCGACAAGGATTTCGGGCAGTGCGTGGGCGGGAAGGTGTTCCAGCTCGTGCCTCCGCCCACCGCCAATCCGGCCCTGGGCTGGCGTCGCCTCGACGCCGCGGGCGTCACCGAGAAGTTCGGCGTTCCGCCCGGGCGCATCGCGGACTACCTGGCCCTCGTCGGCGACACTTCCGACAACATCCCCGGCCTGCGCGGGGTGGGTCCGAAGACCGCGGTCAAATGGATCGCCGAGCACGGCGGTCTCGAGGAGATCCTCGCCGCGGCCGACCGGCTGGAGCCCGAACGCTTCCGGGAGCAGGTGAAGGCCGAGGGCGCGCGCATCCGGTCCAACCTCGGCCTGGTCACCTTCCGTTGCGACTACCAGTTCGACCTCGGCTCGCCGGTCCCGGAGGACGTCGAGGGCGTCCAGCGCTTCCTCGAGGAGATGGAGATGCCGTCCACGCTGAAGCGCTACCGTTCCCGTCACGGGCTGCCGGAGGCCGCCGCGCCGCCGCCCGCCGCCCGCCCGCCGCGCGCTCCGCGGCGCGGAGCGAAGGGGGAGGGCGGGGCCGCCTCGCAGGGCGAGCTCTTCTGAAATAAGAAGGCCCGCCGTGAGGCGGGCCTTGCAGGCGGTCCTTTCGGCCGGCCTCAGTTCTTCTTCTCGGCCTTCTTCTCGGCCTTGGGGGCCTCGACGACCTTGGGGGCCTCGACGGGAGCGGCCTGGCCCTGCTGGGAGGCCTGCTGCTGGAAGGCGCCGACGACCGTGTTCACTTCCTCCTGATTGAGGAGGATGACGAACTTGGCCTCGAGGACTTCGATCTCGTAGTTGTGGGTGATCGAGTAGCCGACGCTCTGGGCCATCTCCTGGTTGCCCTTGTCGAGGGCCTGGGCGGCCTGGTCGAGGAGCTCCTTGAGCTTCTTCTTCTCCTCCTCGGCGGTGGCGCGCTCATGCAGGGAACGGAGCTGGACGAAGGCGTCGCGACGGGCCTGGAGCTCCTTGGCGAAGCGCTCGAACATCACGATGGCGTCAAGGCTGAGCAGGTCGGCCACGCGGAGCAGGCGGCGCTCGCCGCGCACGACGAGATCCTCGTCCTTGAAGTCCTTGGCGGCGCGGGCCTTGGCGGCCTCCTCCTCGCTGACGACGGCGTGCAGGCGGATCTTGGTGTTCACCAGGGCCGTCTGGCGCTCGGCGATCATCGGCAGGCTGAAGTAGCGGCGGGCGAAGATGCCGTCCTTCTCGTTGAAGTCCTTGACCTCGGTCTCGAGGACCTTGCCGAGGGCGTCCTTCTCGGGGGTGGTGAGGGCGGTCTGCGCGCGCTGCTGCAGCTGGCGCAGGCGGCCGAACTGCTGGCCGTGCGCGTTCAACTCCTGCTGGAAGCGCACGATCGCGTCCTGACCGGTGAGGGTCAGGGCCACGCGGCCGAGGTTCTGTCCCAGCGGGAGGATTTCGATGACCGGACCCTTGGGGGCTTCGGCCGGGGGTTGGGGGATGGCGGTGGTGCTCATGACTTATGGATTGGGGTGTCGCGGAAAAGGGGGATCACTTCTTCGGCTCTTCCTTCTTGGGCTGGGAGTCGTTGATCTTCTTGTTCTCCTCGTCGGAGAGCAGGGTGTAGAGCTTGGCCTCGGCGGTCTGGAGGGTGATTTCGGCGGGCAGGTCGTAGCCGCGGGACTTCTTGAACTCCTCGAGGGCCGCGTTGACCTCCGTCTGGGCGTTCTTCACGGCGTCCTCGACCTTCTTCTTGTCGGCATCCTTGGTCAGGCGGGGCTGCAGGTCCACGAGCTGCTGGAGGGCGCGGCGGGTCTCCATCACGCGCTGGACCTGGAGCTTGAAGGCCTCGACCTCCACGGTGCCGGTCACGGAGCCGCGGCTGAGGAACTTCTTTTCGCCGGCATTGACGACGGAGTCGGCCTTGAAATCGGGCGCGGCGGCCAGCTTGATGTACTCCTCGTTGGTCAGGGCGGAGAGGACGTTGAGCTTGGTCTGCACGACAAGGTACTGGCGGCTGAGGTCGAAGCCGTAGTTCTTGGCCATGGCGGCGTTGTCGGACTGGAGCACGGTGAGCTTGGCCTCGAGCTCCTTGGTGCGGGCCTCGCGCTCGGGGGTGGTCAGGGCGATCTGGGCCAGCTGCTGGACCTGCTGGGCCTCCTGGCGCTTCTGGTTGATGATTTGGACGTTGCGCTCGAAGTTGGCGAAGTCCTCGACGGCGGCGAAATTCCTGACCAGGGCGAAGCGTTTGCCTTCGACCTCGAGGACCTCGAGCTGGGCGGTCTTCGGGTCGGCCGCCTTGGCATCGGCGGGCTTGGCCTCCTGAGCCGATACGGACGCGGCACAGAGGCAGATGGCGGTGACGAACAGCTTGGTCATGGAATCAAAAAGGCGGGAGGGTCGAACATAACGACCGCCCCCTTTTGGACTACAAAAAAATATACCCGGACCTCACTTTGAGGGCTTTTCCAGCGCCTTTCCCATCAATCCCACCAGATCCACCTTCTCCATCTCCCGCTGGAGGGGTTCGTCAGCCAGGGCCGCCCTCACTTTTGGATGGTCAATAAGTGATGTTAAGTTGTTGTCGTTCATATGTTTACGGACTTCTTTATCCTGCCAGGCCTGGTATACGGTGGGGTGGGAGGCCAGGGCCCTGATTTCTGGCATCGCCATGAGTCTGCGGCGTGCACCCGGGTCGGCCATGACCTTTCTGGCCCGGGTGATGAGCAGCCGGTGGCGCTCAGGCAGGGGGGACCATCCCTTAAGTTCGGAGGCCAGTCCGGACCGCACCAGCTCATCGCGGACGACGACGCTCCATGAGGGGGCCTCCTGAGGACCTTGGAGCGCTTCCTCGATGGCCGCCCAGCTGAACAACGCCAGAAGCCCCACTCCGAAGTAAGCCATCCCCGTCCAGCACCCGACGAACGCCCCTGCGACCGGACTTTCGGCTTCGTCGGAACCCTCGGGTCGGCGACCCAGCCACCAGCAGAGGGAGTAGGCGCCCAGGCCGACCAAGGCGCCGATCACGCACATGCCGGCCGCACCCCTGAGCAGCCAGGGGAAGCCCGTTCCCTCGAGGGACGCATGCCCGGCCTGAGGTCCGAAGGTCCATGCCGCCGCCAGAGCGGCGGTCAGCGCGACGGGTCCGGCCAGCTGGCGCAGTGGCCCGCGCCGATAGCCCCGCCAGGCGCCCCGAACCATCAGGCCGAGCAGCAGCGCCAGGGCGACGTAGGCGGAGAGCGGCAGGTCGGAATCCATCGGCGTTCAGAATTCGCCGAGCACCTTGCGGATCTGCCCCTCCCGCGCCTCGATGCTTTCGGTCAGCTTGAACTGCACCAGGGCGCGGCGGAGGTTGTGGCCCGGATGGCGCACCTTGAAGTACACGTCGCCGGCCAGGTGGTCCGCCAGGAAGCGGATGCCCAGCTCCAGCGGGATGAGGTGCACGCAGTCGAACAGGTGGCGGTGGTCCGCCTGGCTCAGGAATTCGCGGGCATGACGCAGGTAGCCGCGGTAGATGGTGGTGAAGAGGTCGGTCTCGAAGATCACCGACGAGAGGTCGGCGGCGTCCTCGCCCGCCGGATTGCAGGCCGAACGCGTCGCATCGCCGATGTCGTAGTGCACCAGGCCGGGCTGAACGGTGTCGAGGTCCACGATGCAGGTGCCGCGCCCCGTGGCCTCGTCGCTCATCACGGTGCCCACCTTGGGATCGCCGTGGGTCGTGCGGAGGCGCAGCTCGCCCTTGTCCAGCGCGTCCTGGAGCACGCGGCAGCGGGCGCGCCGCTCCTCGACGAAGCGGACCGCGCGGAGGGCCTCGGTCGAGGCCCCGAGGCGCTCCTGGCCGCCCGGCGTGCGCAGGGCCTCGTCCATCTTGGCGAGGTAGCCCGGTGTCACGTGGAAGTCGGGCAGGGCGTAGCGCAGGCGCGCGGGCGCGAGGTCGCTCACCATCCGGTGGAAGTGGCCGAGCACGAATCCGACCTCGTGCGCATGCTCGGGATTCTGCACGCGCTCGTAGGCGTTGGCGCTGGCGATCTGCGAGATCGCGCGCCACAGGTCGCCGTCGGCGTCGGTGACCCAGTCCTGGCCGTCCTTGGTCTGGATGATCTTGGGCAGCTGCCAGATGCGGTCCGTGCGGTCCGCCTCCGCCTCGAGCCGCTCGTGGCAGTGGTCCGTCAGGACGCGCATGTTCTGCATGATCGCCTCGGGGTCGGGGAAGACCGACTTGCGCACGCGCTGCACGATGAAGCGTTGCTCCGAGAACGTCGTGCGGAAGATCGCCAGGTAGGTGTCGTTGACGTTGCCGGAGCCGTACGGCTCGACGGTCACCAGTCGGCCTTGGACGTCGAACTGCCTTGCGATGAGGGCGGCGCGCATGGGACCATCCGAATCTGGCCGGCCGGGGGCCGCTGGCGAGGCCATTCGGCCCTCGCCAAGGCTTGCCTTCCTCGGTCCGCCCGCCCAACCTTCGCCTTCCCTCGTGCCGCCACCTTAGCTCAGTTGGTAGAGCGTCTCATTCGTAATGAGAATGTCGCCGGTTCAAGTCCGGCAGGTGGCTCCAGCACGAGGGCCGTTTTCAGCCCGGTCAGCTTGCGCCGACCGACAATCCTCCCTCCCTCCTCCGCATGAGCCGAGCCAAGAATCCTCCCCGCAGCCGCGACCTCAGCCGCCGCTACGACCGGAATTTCCGGACCGACGAGGCCTACCGCGCCACCCTGCCGGACATGCAGAACACGGACGCCTCCCAGATCCAGGGGGCCAACGTGCCCATCCAGCACGTGGGCATCTCCGGCTTCCGCCTTCCGATGTCCGTGGCCTCCCGCGACGGGAAGCCGGTCCTGCTCGAGTGCTCCGTCACCGGCACGGTGTCGCTCGGCGCCGACCGCAAAGGCATCAACATGTCGCGCATCATGCGCGTGTTCTACGAGTTCAAGGACCGCGTGATGTCCCACGAGCTGCTCGAGGAGGTCCTGCTCCGCTACAAGAAGGAGCTCGGCTGCAGCCGGGCCCGCATCCTCGTCGAGTTCCGCTACCCGATTCTGCAGAAGTCGCTCCGCTCCGGGCTCGAGGGCTGGCAGTACTATCGCGCGGTCCTCGAAGGCACGGTCGACGACCTCGACCGTCTCCGCCGCTACGTCCACTTCGATTTCGTCTACTCCTCCGCCTGCCCCTGCTCGGCCGAGCTCACCGAGCACGCCCGCGAGGAGCGTTCCGCCTACGGCATCCCCCACTCCCAGCGCTCCAAGGCCCGCATCGTGGCCGAGGTCGCTCCGGGCCGCAGCCTGTTCGTCGAGGACATGAAGGACCTCGCCCTCGAGGCGCTCCAGACCGAGACCCAGGTCATGGTGAAGCGCGAGGACGAGCAGGCCTTCGCCGAACTCAACGGCGCCTACTCCAAGTTCGTCGAGGACGCCGCCCGTCTCGTCTACGAGCGCTACGACGCCGACCTGCGCGTCCGCGACTTCGTGGTGGCCTGCTCGCATCTCGAGTCCCTCCATTCCCATGACGCCGTCTCGGTGATCAACAAGGGGCTGCCCGGAGGTCTTTCGGCCGACTTCACCGGGTTCAGAGACCTGGTCTGCTAGTCCCCGAGGCTTGCTCCCGGCCCGGCAGGGAGCATCCTCCTTCCTCAACGAGGGGGTAGCTCAGTTGGATCAGAGCAGCAGCCTTCTAAGCTGCGGGTCGCGGGTTCGAGTCCCGCCCTCCTCGCCATTTTACAGAGGCTTGCCCACGGGGCGGGTGCGGGGTTATCTGGCCGGATGGAAATACACGTCGCCCGGAACTCATCCTCCCTTGGGACTTTCTCGGCCGACGAAGTCCGTGCCGGCCTCGCCACCGGCAGGTTCGTCGCCACCGACCTCGCCTGGCAGGAGGGCATGGCGGCCTGGAAGGCGCTCGGCGAATGGCCCGAGTTCCGCACCGCGGTTCCTCCCGCCTCGCCCGAATTCAGGTCGGTCGCCCCCGGCGAACTCCCCGTCCTTCCTTCCTGGGAGCGCGGCGCCTCCTTCGCCAACTTCTTCGCCACCGTCAAGGAGGTCGCCCTCGATCCTGTGAGGACCTTCGACGCCATGCGTCACGGCGGCTTCGGCAAGCCGATCTCCTTCACCTATGCGTCCCTGCTGCCCGCCTGGCTTTGCGGGAGCGCCCTCTACGCCGGGCTGATCTTCTTCATGGTGAACGTCGCCGCGCAGGCCGGAGACGCCGCGTCGGACCCGGTCCTCGATTTCCTCAAGAACCAGGGCGGCACGGCCGCCTCCCTCATCGTTTCGCTCGCCATCGGCCTCTTCTTCCTGCTGGTGCCGTTCTTAAACTTCGTCTCGGCCGGCGTCATCCACCTGCTGCTGCTGCCCTGGAGCCCCCAGGGCGGATACGCCCAGACCTACCGCGCCCAGTCCTACGCCTACGGTGCCTTCATGCCCTTCGCCTTCATCCCCTGCGTCAATTACGTCGTGGGCCCCTGGCAGGTCGTGGCGTCGGTCATCGCCCACTCGCGCGTGCACAAGATCGCCTGGTGGAAGGTCGCGATCTCCGTCGTGCTGATTCCCTGCTGCTGCGTCTGCGGCATCTACGCCGCCATCATCTCGGCGGTCGTCGGAGCCAGGTGATCCGGCTCGTCCGCAGGCCCGCTTACCCCGGCGAGCTCCGGCACGAGGTCGTCTGGCCGGCCGTCTTCCTCGGTGGCGCGGCCCTCGCCTGGCTCTGGTTCCTGACCGGCTGGCGTCTGCCCGACTGCATCTTCATGCGGTGGACCGGGCTGCCTTGCCTGGGGTGCGGCGGCACGCGTTCGGCGCGCTGCCTCGTCGCGCTCGACCCGCTGCAGGCCTTCCTCTACCATCCGGGCTTCGTCCTCGTCATGCTGGGGCTGGCGCTCTGGACGATCCATTCGGCCTGCGCGCTGCTCAGCCGGGACCCGCTGCGGCTGCGTCTCGCCATGGATGACTCGGGCGCCCGCACGCTCCGTCGCCTGCTCCTCCTCGCGCTGGCGCTCCACTGGGCCTGGCAGGTCCACTACCTCTCCCGCGCATGACGCGCAGAATCCTGCGCCTGCTGGGCTGGCTCTGCATCTGCTCGCTTGCGATCGCGGCGGTGCTGACGGCGGTCTATCTCGCCGTCGACCGTCCCGCGCGCCGCACGATGGAGGGGCCGGCGCTCGACCTCGTCGACCGCGTGCGCGAGGACGGCGAGACGCCGCGTCGGGTGGTGGGCTGGCTGGACCGCGTCGCGGACGCCACGGAATCGGTGCGGGGGGACGTCGTGCCCGCGCCCGCGCCCGCTAAGGACTCTCCGCATCCCTATGGCGCGCCCGCCGGCCCGGCCGGCCTCCAGCTGCTGGACAACCGCGGCTACTCGGTCGGCTACGACAACGCGCTGCCCGGACCGCGCTGGGCCGCCTACCGCGTCTTCCCCCATTCGGGACAGTCGCCGCCGCGTCCGTCCTCCTTCCGTACCGACCGGCGCACCTCCGCGCTGGTGCGCACGGAGGAGTTCACGCTCTCGGGCTATGACCGGGGCCACATGGCCCCGAACTACGCCGTCGCGGTCTGCCATGGCCCCGAGGCCCAGGCGGAGACTTTTCTGATGAGCAACGTCGTCCCGCAGCTGCACGCGCTCAACGCCGGGCTCTGGAAGGACCTCGAGCAGCGCATCGCCCAGCGCTACGTCGAGCGCTACGGCGAGGTCTGGATCGTGGTCGGGCCGGTCTATGGCGCCGGGGACCGGCGCTTCGGCCGCATGCCCGTGCCGGGCGCCTTCTGGACCCTGGTGGCGGAGTATGACGAGGAGGGTCGCGGTTTGCGCGCGATCGCCTACCTCGTGCCGCACGAGGAGAAGTGGCGCGACCGCGAACTGACGCGCTACGTCGTCAGCGTGGACGAGCTGGAGAAGGTCACCGGCCTCGACTTCTTCCCCGGGCTTTCCGTCGGGACGCAGGCGCTCCTCGAGTCGCGGAAGGCCGACCGGGCCTGGTGAGTCCGGCCAGGTCCGCGGCGTGGATGAGCCCCACGCAGTCCGAGCCGTCGGCCGTGGGCAGCCAGCACACGGGCAGCCCCGGCCAGGCGCGCTCCATGGCCTTGCGGAGCCCGCCGACCTCGATCACGAGGGCGCCGTGCGGCTGCAGGGCCCCCGCCGCCTGACGGAGCAGACGGCGGATCACGTCGAGGCCGTCCTTGCCGCTCACCAGCGCCTCCGGCGGCTCCTGATGGAATTCCGCGGGCAGCGTGCGCAGGACCGCGTCCGGTTCGTAGGGCGGATTGCTGATGATCAGGTCGTAGCGGGGGCCGCCGGTCAGCGCGCTCATCACGTCGGTGCGGTGCAGCCGGATCCGGCCCTGCAGCCCGTGGGCGGCGACGTTCTCCGCGGCGACCGCGAGCGCGCCGGCGGAAAGGTCGGTCGCGTCGACCTTGGCCGCCGGGAAGCGGCGGGCGAGCAGCACCGCGAGGCAGCCGCTTCCCGTGCACACGTCCGCCACGCGCCGGACTTCGCCGGCCCGGGGCAGCCAGGCCGGGATGATCTCCGGGATGAGCTCGACGAAGTAGGAGCGCGGGATGATGACACGTTCGTCGACCTTGAAGCGCAGCCCGCCCAGCCAGGCCTCGCCGACCAGGTAGGCCGTCGGCACGCGCTCCTTCACGCGCCGCTCCAGCAGGCCGAGGAAGCGGGCGGCGGCCCCGGCCGGCACGGCGCGGTCGTACCATGCGGGCAGCGCCTCCCAGTCGATCCCGAGCACGTAGGCCAGGAGCGTGAGCGACTCCTCCTCCGGCCCGAGGAAGCCCTGCCCGTGCGCGACGCCCGCCCGCCGCATCTCGCGGTTGGCGTGACGCAGCAGCCCGGCACCGGTGCCGGGCCGAACGGCGGCCTGCTTTCGGCGGCGGTCCATGCCGCGCGTCCGGTCAGGTGAGCGGCGCCGCCGACCAGAGCTCCTTGGGCGTGCGCTCGAAGAAGTCCTCGAGGTACTTCGTCGTGGCGCCTCCCTGGCGGAACACCGGGTCCTTCATGATCGCACGGCAGACCGGGATCGTGGTCTGCACGCCGCGGATGATGTACTCGCTGAGGGCGCGGTGCATGCGGTCGAGCGCCTTGTGACGGGTGGCCCCGACCGAGATCAGCTTGGCCACCATCGAGTCGTAGAGGGGCGGGATGACGTATCCCGAGTAGCAGTGCGAGTCGACGCGCACGCCGTGTCCGCCGGGCGCGTAGTAGAGGCCGATCGTGCCCGGGCTGGGCGTGAAGTTGCGCGCCGGGTCCTCGGCGTTGATGCGGCACTCGATGGCGTGCCCGTTGATGCGGATGTCGCGCTGGGACAGCTCGAGCTTCTCTCCGCAGGCGATGAGGATCTGCCGGCGCACCAGGTCGATGTCCGTGACCTCCTCGGTCACGCCGTGCTCCACCTGGATGCGCGTGTTCATCTCCATGAAGTAGAACTTGCCGTGACGGTCCACGAGGAACTCGAGCGTGCCGGCGTTCTGGTAGCCGATGTTTTCGGCGAGGCGCACGGCGACCTTGCCCATCTCCTCGCGCAGGCGGGGCGTGAGGAAGGGCGAGGGCGACTCCTCGATCAGCTTCTGGTGGCGGCGCTGCACGGAGCAGTCGCGTTCGCCGAGGTGGAGGGCCTTGCCGTGCTCGTCGGCCAGGATCTGGAACTCGATGTGCCGGGGCTGCTCGATGTACTTCTCGATGTAGACCGAGCCGTTGCCGAAGGCCTTCTCGGCCTCGGCGCGCGCGCTCTCGAACTCCTTCGCGAAGGATGCGGCGTTGTGCACGATGCGCATCCCCTTGCCGCCGCCGCCGGCGACGGCCTTGACGATGACGGGGAAGCCGATGCGCTGGGCCTCCTTGATGGCCTCGCGCTGGTTGTCGACCGGTCCGTCGGTGCCGGGCACGCAGGGCACCTTGGCCTTGGTCGCGGTCTGGCGGGCGACGGCCTTGTCGCCCATCAGGCGGATGGCCTCGGGGCGCGGACCGATGAACTTGATGTTGGCCGCGGCGCACTTCTCGGCGAAGCCCGCGCGCTCGGACAGGAAGCCGTAGCCGGGGTGGATTGCGTCGACGTTGGAGATCTCGGCCGCGGAGATGATGCGGTCCTCGCGCAGGTAGGAGTCCTTGCTCGGTCCGGGCCCGATGCACACCGCCTCGTCGGCGAGCTGCACGTGCAGGGACTGCTCGTCGGCCTGCGAGTAGACCGCCACGGTCTTGATGCCGAGTTCGCGGCAGGCGCGGATGACGCGCAGGGCGATTTCCCCGCGGTTGGCGATGAGGATCTTGTTCATGCGCGTTGTCCGGGACTCAGCTGACCTTCACGCGAAAGAGCGGCTGGCCGAACTCCACGGAGGTACCGCTGGCGACGAGGCATTCCACCACGGTTCCGTTGAGCTCGGACTGGATCTCGTTCATGACCTTCATCGCCTCGATGATGCAGACGACGGTGTCGGGCTTCACGGGGGAGCCGACGGTCACGAAGGGAGGGTTGTCCGGGGAAGGGGAGGCGTAGAAGGTGCCCACCATGGGGGAGGTGATCACCTTGAAGGTGATCACCTCCCCCATGGT
>JBJTIX010000048.1:0-10382 GCA_046095205.1 Opitutia bacterium | reverse complement strand
AGTCGGCCTTGCTGCGGGAACTGAAACTCCCGACGGAGCCGGACCGGCCGGTCGTCGGCGTCATCTCGCGCCTCTGGGATCAGAAAGGTCTGGATCTCGCCTTGGCGGTGCTCCCGCGCCTGCTGCGCGAGGACGCCCTGCGCTTCGTGTTGCTAGGCAGCGGCGATGCGACCCTCGAACAAGGCTTCCGCCGGCTCGCCGCCGAGTTCCCCGACGCCTGCGCCGTGCACATCGGTTACGACAACGGGTTGTCGCACCGCATCGAGGCGGGCGCGGATTTCTTCCTGATGCCCAGCCGTTTCGAACCCTGCGGGCGCAACCAGATGTACTCGATGGCCTACGCGACGCTGCCGATCGTCCGCGCCACGGGCGGACTGGCGGACACCGTGATCCCTTGGGACGGCGAGAAATAGGGGACGGGCGTGGTCTTCGCCCACGCCGATGAGGCCGGCGTGGAATGGGGACTCCGCCGCGCGCTGGAACTCTACGCCCAGCCGAAGAAATTCGCCGCCTTGCGACGCGAGGCCCTTCGGCAGGACTTCAGTTGGCGTCGTTCGGCGGAAGAACACCTCCGCCGCTACGCATCCGCGTAGTTTCCAGCAGTCCCGGGAGGCGAAAAATCACCAGCCCGGCGGCGACTTGCCTAAAAAAGGCCTAAAACCGCCGCTTCGGGCGAGAGGAAGCACGTTTGGCGGCTTTGGCACGGGGTAAGCATTAGGGGAGACGCCATGAAGCACATCACCGCACTCACCCTCACCACCCTCCTCGCCGCGACCGGTCTTGCCCAGACCGCCGCCGCCCCCGCCGCCGCTCCGGTCTCCTACGACCTGACGGCCGGGTACGACAGCGAGTATTACTACCGCGGCCTCTGGTTCTCCAACCAGAACGCCTGGTACAACATCGGAGCGAGCAAGAAGCTCTCCGACACGACCACGCTGAACGCGCTGGCCTACTACACCTCGAGCAACGACCGCCGCTCGCTCTACCAGGAGCTCGACCTCGGCGCCTCGCTCGTGCACGACGCCGGCTTCGCCACCCTCACCGCCGGCTACACGTACTTCTTCTTCCTGAACGGTTACCTCGGTGGCGGCCTCGGACAGACCTTCGCCCACGAAGTCTACGTCAGCGCCGCCAAGGCCGTCGGTCCCGTGAACGTGACCGCGACCTACGCCTATGACTTCTACGTCGAGGCCTCCTACGCCGAGCTCGCGATCGACAAGAGCATCGCCATCAACGACAGCACCTCCCTGGTGCTCGCCGCCAAGGCCGGCTACTCCCTGGGTGGCTACTACACCCTGTTCGACAGCGGAACCGGCCTGAATGTCGGCTCCGAGAGCGTCTGGACCCACGTCCTCCTCCAGGCCTCCCTCCCGATCGCCCTCTCGAAGACCGCCACCCTGACCCCCTACGTCGCGTACAACATCTCCGGCGCCGGCCGCTCGGAATCCAACGCGGCCGCCGAAGCGGCGAACCTGGGCGGCGAGGAAGACCAGTTCTTCTTCGGGGCCTCGATCAAGGCCGTCTTCTGACCTGAAGGAGGGGCGTTCCTCGGAACGCCCCTCCCTGATGGTCGGTGAATTCCCGGCCTGAGACAGTTTTCAGAACCGGGAGATTGCAGCATAGCACCAGGGGCGCCCGTCGCGAGACGGGTGCCCCTCCTCTTTGTAGGGTTGAAAAAAGCCGGGGGTCGGGAATCGTTCCTCCTCCGATGCTCGAATCCGCGCGCAAGCCCGAATGGCTCAGGGCCAGGCTCCCCAGCGGCCCGGAATACCTGGCCACCAAGGAGAACGTGGACCGGCACAAGCTGCACACGGTCTGCCAGTCGGCCCAGTGTCCCAACATGGGCGAGTGCTGGTCCCGCGGCAGCGCCACGGTCATTATCCTGGGCAACGTCTGCACCCGCTCCTGCACCTTCTGCGCCGTGCAGTCCGGCCGGCCGAGCGAACTTGACCTCGGGGAACCCGCCCGCGTGGCGGAATCGATCGCCCTGATGAACCTGCGCCACGTGGTCATCACCTCCGTCGCCCGCGACGACCTCAACGACGGCGGGGCGTCCGTCTGGGCCGCCACCGTGCGCGCCACCCGTCGGCGCTGCCCGACGACCACCATCGAGGTCCTTCCCGCCGACTTCCGCGGAGAGCAGGAGCACCTCGACACCCGGCTCGACGCGCGGCCCGACATCCTCAACCACAACCTTGAGACCGTGGAGCGCCTGCAGCGCCCCGTGCGCAAGACCGCGCGCTACGACCGCTCCTTCTGGGTGCTCCGGCACGCCAAGTCCCGCGGCTTCGTGACCAAGACCGGCGTCATGCTCGGCATCGGGGAACGCAGGGAGGAGGTCGCCTCGCTGCTCCGCGACATCGCCGCGGCCGACGTCGACATCCTGACGATCGGACAGTACCTCTCCCCCAGCAAGGAGCACGCGCCGATGGACCGCTGGGTGCATCCCGACGAGTTCGCCGAGTGGAAGGCCTTCGCCCTCGACGCCGGAGTCAAGCACGTCGAGTCCGGCCCGCTGGTACGCTCGTCCTACCGCGCCGACGAGCAGGCCGTGAAGTTCCGGCTGCTCGATCGCCGTCAGGCGGAGGGAAGCTGACCGTGGAAGGGCTGCCCCCGGTAGACTTCCGCGGAGACCTCAACGAGGAGCAGTACGCGGCGGTGACCTCGCCCCGCGGCCCCGCCCTGGTCCTCGCCGGCGCCGGCTCGGGCAAGACCCGCACGCTCACCTACCGTGTCGCCTGGCTGCTGCACCAGGGCGCCCGTCCCTGGGACATCCTCCTGCTGACCTTCACGAACAAGGCGGCCAAGGAGATGCTCGAACGCGTGGAAGACCTCACCGGCGTGCCCCGCGGCCAGTTCTGGGGCGGCACGTTCCACTCCATCGGCCAGCGCATCCTGCGCTCCAACGCCGCGGCCGGCGGGCGCTCGCCCGACTTCACCATCCTCGACCAGAAGGAGTCGGAGCAGCTCTTCTCGGAGATCGTGAAGTCGGAGGACGGCGCCTTCATCAAGGACAAGACCAATCCCAAGGCCCCGGTCATCCTCGACGCCTACTCGCACGCCCGCAACACCCTGCGCCCGGTCGAGGAGGTCATGACGGAGCGGCTCGACTGGATGAAGGGCGGGACGGAGAAGCTGCTCCGCTTCTGCTCGCTCTACGAGGAGGCCAAGCGCACGCGCAACCTCTGCGACTTCGACGACCTGCTCTCGCTCTGGCTCAAGGTGCTCGAAAGCGACCCGGCGGCGCTGGCGCACTACCGACGGCGCTTCCGCCACATCCTGGTCGACGAGTTCCAGGACACGAACCGGCTGCAGAGCCGCATCATCGACCTCCTCGCCGACGAGCACCAGGTCATGGCCGTCGGTGACGACGCCCAGTGCATCTACACCTGGCGCGGCGCGGACTGGGAGAACATCGTGACCTTCCCCCAGCGCCATCCGGGCACCGTCATCCACTCGATCGACACCAACTACCGCTCCACGCCCGAGATACTCGCGTTCGCCAACGAGATCCTCAGCCACCGCCCGCGCGTCGAGGGCTTCGACCGACGGCTCAAGGCCGTGCGCCAGCCGGGCGCGGCGCCGGTCGTCTTCACCGTCGGCGACACCTCGCAGCAGGCCAAGCTGGTCGGACGCCGCATCCTCCAGCTGCACCACGAAGGGCACGCGCTCGCCGACATGCAGGTGCTCTACCGCGCGCACTACCAGTCGCTCGAGCTGCAGATGGAGCTGAACGCCCTCGGCGTGCCGTTCGTCATCACGAGCGGGCACAAGTTCTTCGACCTCGCGCACGTGAAGGACGTGCTGGCCCACCTGCGGTTCATCCACAACCCGCTGGACCGGGTCGCGCTCTCGCGGCTGCTCTGCCTGCTGCCGAAGGTGGGGCCGGCCTCGGCCGAGAAGATCTCCGCCGCGGCGGTGGCGGCCGAGGCCGCGCAGGGCCGCGGGCTGGTCCGCGCGCTGCGGAGCGACGCCGTGCTGCGCAAGGTGCCCGAATCCGCTAAGGCCGACTTCACCGACCTCGCGCTCACGCTCGAGGACATGCTGGAGGGCGTCGAGACCGCCCGGGCGAAGCCGGCCCCCGCCGCCCCGGCGCCGGACCTCTTCGAGGCGTCGAAGGAGGCCTCCGCCGAACGCGTGGCCCGGACGCCCGCCGAGACCGTGCGCGTCTGCGTCGAGGGCTGGTACGGTTCGCACATGCGCACCCTGTTCCCCGACTGGAAGGACCGAGAACAGGACCTCCAGGGCCTGGTCGGTTTCGCCTCCAAGTTCGAGGACATCGGCGACCTCGTCGCGCAGGTGGCGCTGCTCAACGGCGAGTCCTCCGACAAGAAGGCCGAGCCCGAGGAGGACATGCTGCGCCTGACGACGATCCACCAGTCCAAGGGGCTGGAGTTCCCGGTCGTGTTCCTGATCGGCGTGGCCGACGGCCTGCTGCCCCTCACCCGCGCGATCGAGGAAGGCGACGTCGAGGAGGAGCGCCGGCTGTTCTACGTCGCCTGCACGCGCGCGATGAACTCGCTCCAGATCTTCGCTCCCAGGTTCGCCGTTTCGGGCGAAGGATACCGTCCGCTCGACCCCTGCCGGTTCCTCGAAGAAATGAGCCCCGATTGCTACGAATTGGCCGATTACGCCCACCGACGGCTTTGAACGGGGTTATGACGCGGCAAGGGTGCTCTTGCCATTGCCAAAGGCGCGCCTTTATGACTCAAAACAAACTTTAACCAAGCCGCCATGCCCAAGGTACTCGTCGCCGACAAGATTTCGCCCACCGGAGTCGCCCTGCTCAAGGCCCAGCCGGGCTACGAGGTGGTGGAGGCCTACGGTTCCACCCCCGAGAAGATCCTCACCCTCGTCGCCGACGTGGACGCCATCCTCGTCCGCTCCGAGACCCAGATCACCCGCGAGGTCCTCGGCGCCGCCCAGCGTCTCGTGTGCGTGGGACGCGCCGGGGTCGGCGTGGACAACATCGACGTCGACGCCGCCACCGAACGCGGGGTCATCGTGATGAACACCCCCTCGGGCAACACCATCGCGACCGCCGAGCTGACCTTCACCCACCTGCTGTCCCTGGCTCGCCCGGTGCCCGAGGCCGTGCAGTCGATGAAGGAGGGCAAGTGGGACCGCAAGACCCTGTCCGGCTCCGAGCTCAACGGCAAGACCCTCGGCGTGCTCGGCCTCGGCCGCATCGGCGCCGAGGTCGCCAAGCGCGCCCTCGCCTTCGGGATGAAGGTCCTCGCCTTCGACCCCTACCTCACCGAGTCCCGCGCCAAGGCCCTGGGCGTCTCCATCGCCACCCTCGACGAGGTGTTCGCCCTGTCCGACTACATCACCGTGCACATGCCCCTCATCGAGAAGGGCAAGCAGGGGGCGACCGAGGGCATGGTCGACGCCGCCGCCTTCGCCAGGATGAAGAAGGGCGTGAAGATCGTGAACTGCGCCCGCGGCGGCATCGTCGACGAGGCCGCCCTCGCCGAGGCGCTCAAGTCAGGCCAGTGCGGCGGCTGCGGCTTCGACGTCTTCGTCGAGGAGCCCCTGCCCAAGGACCATCCCCTGCGCGCCCTGCCCAAGGCGCACCTCTCCCCCCACCTCGGCGCATCCACCGCCGAGGCGCAGGAGAACGTCGGCGTCGAAGTGGCCGAGGCGGCCATCACCGTGCTCGGCGGCGGCTCGCCCGCCAACGCCGTCAACCTTCCCTCCGTCGATTCGCAGACGCTGGCGGCCATCAAGCCCTTCCTTGCGCTCGCCCAGAAGCTCGGCTCCATCGCCCGGCAGCTCGCGGCCCCCGGACGCATCGAATCCCTCCGCATCACCACCTTCGGCGCCGGTTCCGACCAGGGCGCCAACGCCATCGCGCGCGCCTTCCAGCGCGGCTACCTCCGCGGCATCGTGGAGGGCGTGACCGACGTCAACGCCCCCGGCAAGCTCAAGGCCCTCGGCGTCGAGGTGCAGACCGTCCGCTCCACCGCGGAGGCCGACTACAAGGAGCTCGTGCTCGTCGAGGCCTCCCTCGGCGGCGGCAAGTCCGTCTCGGTCGCCGGCACCGTGATCGGCAAGGCCCAGTCACCCCGCATCGTGTCCGTCAACGGACGCACCCTCGAGTTCGTGCCCGAAGGCAAGCTGCTCCTCATCGAGAACCAGGACCAGCCCGGCATCATCGGCGCCCTGGGCACGCTGCTCGCCAAGGAGCGCGTCAACATCGCGAACATGGCCCTCAGCCGTTCCGGCGGCGCCAACGCCCTCGCGGTCTACCAGCTCGACAGCTCCCCCGGCGCCTCGGCGCTGGCCGAGATCCTGCGCAATCCGGCGATCGTCAGCGCCAAGCTGATCGAAGCCTGAGCGATGTTGCCGGCCCTTGGGATCAGCGCGCTCGTCGGATACCTCCTCGGTTCCGTCAATTTCGCCGTGCTCGTGGCGAAGCGGCATGGCGTCGACATCCTGAAGGAGGGATCCGGCAACCCCGGCGCGACCAACGTCAAGCGCGTGCTCGGCAAGGGGCCGGGCAACTTCGTCTTCGCGCTCGACGTGCTGAAAGGCGCCGTGGGCACTGCCCTTGGCTACCTGGCCGCCTACCTGTTCTACCTCCTGCCGATCTTCATCAAGGCGGTAGCAGAGATGCCTTCCGGCTTGGTCGCACGCTTCAACGCCTCGCTCGACGTGTTCAGCCATCCGGAAAAGTATCATGCCGACCCCGACGTCGTCTTCGCGACAGTCGTCGCCGGCTTCGTCGGCACGCTGCTCGGGCACTGCTTCTCCTGCTTCCTCAAGTTCAAGGGCGGCAAGGGCGTGGCCTCGACCATCGGCGGGCTGCTCGTGCTGCTGCCCGTGCCCATCCTCATCGGCGCCGCCCTCTGGGGGGCCGTCTTCCTGCTCTCCCGCTACGTCTCCCTGGCCTCCCTCGCGCTGGGCCTCTCCCTTCCGCTCTCCTGCTGGCTCCTGCCGCTGTTCACCTCGCTGAAGTTCGGCCAGACCCAGTTCTGGTTCGCCGCGGCGATCGCCGCCTTCAACGTCTGGACGCACCGCTCCAACATCGGCCGCCTCCTGAACGGCACCGAAAACCGCTTCGCCAAGCAGGCCTGAACACAACGCCATGACCGCCACCCGCACCATCGGCATCGGAATCCTCGGCTTCGGCACCGTCGGCCAGGGAGTCTGGAAGCACCTGTCCGAGAAACGCGGCGACCTCGAGTCCCGCCTCGGCGTGCGCATCGACCTGCGTGCCGCCGCCGCCCGCAACCTGCGCAAGAAGCGTGCGGTGCGCATCCCGGCCTCACGCCTGACCGACGACCCTCACGCCGTGATCGACGACCCGAAGGTTCACGTCATCTGCGAGCTCATCGGCGGCACGACCCGCGCCCGCGAACTCACCCTCCGCGCCCTCCGGCTGGGGAAGGTCGTCGTCTCCGCGAACAAGGCCCTGCTCTGCGAGCACGGCCCCGAGATCTTCGCGGCCGTCCGCCGGCATGGCGGGCAGTTCCTCTTCGACGCCAGCGTCGCGGGCGGCATCCCGATCATCAAGGCCATCCGCGAAGGGCTCGTCGCCAACCGCTTCAACCTGATCGTCGGCATCCTCAACGGCACCTGCAACCACATCCTCACCCGCATGGGCGAGGACGGCCTCTCCTTTCCCGAAGCCCTCAAGGAGGCGCAGCAGCTCGGCTTCGCCGAAGCCGATCCGACGCTCGACGTCGACGGCATTGACGCCTGGCACAAGGCCTCGATCCTCGCCTGGCTGGCCCACGGCAAGTGGGCCCCGCGCAACCGCACGCTCGTCGAGGGCATCCGCGCCATCGGTCCGGCCGACATCGACTTCGCCCGCCGCTTCGGCTTCGCCCTGAAGCATCTCGCCGTCATCCGCCGGGACTTCGATCGCAACTGGATGACCGTCGGGGTCTATCCCGCGCTGGTCCCGAACCGCGACATCCTCGCCCGCGTCTCGGGCGTGAACAACGGCATCACCCTCCGCGGCGACGTCGTCGGCGCGACCACGCTCGCCGGACGCGGCGCGGGTGGCGACGCGACCGCCTCGGCGGTCATCGGCGACATCGTGGACGCCATCGCGGCCCTCACCGGCGCGGCCCCGCAGGGGCTCTCGGCCGAGGCGCTCGCCAGCCGCGAGAAGGCCGGACGCGCGCTGCGCATGGCCGATGAGGACGAGATCGTCGCCCCGTTCTACCTGCGCCTCTCCCTCCTCGACAAGGCGGGCGTCTCCGAGGGCGTCTACCGCATCTTCTCCCGGAACAAGGTCTCCATCGCGCGCGTCATCCAGTACGAGCACCCGAACCAGGGGCGCGGCACGGTCACCCTCTCGACCTACCCCGTCAACGAGCGCCGTATGGCCGCCGTCGTGAAGGGGCTCAAGTCCCTCCGCACGGTCCTCGAGGACCCGGTGGTGCTCCGCATCTTCCAGACCGAATCCTGAGCCATGGCGCTGATCGTCCAGAAGTACGGCGGCACCTCCGTCGGCAGCGTCGACCGGATCCAGAACGTCGCCGCCAAGGTCAAGGAGCAGTGGTCCCAGGGCAACCGCATGGTCGTCGTGGTGTCCGCCCGCAGCGGCGTGACCAACGAGCTCATCGCGCGCGCCAAGGCCCTGCAGAAGCTGCCCGACGAGCGCGAGATGGACGTCCTCATGGCGGTCGGCGAGCAGGAGACCATCGCACTGACGGTGATGGCGCTCCACGCCATCGGCGTCCCCGCCGTGTCCCGGACCGGCGCGCAGGCCGGCATCTTCACCGACGACGTGCACACCCGCGCCCGGATCACGCGCATCACGGGCGGCGACCTCCGCGACCGTCTCGAGGAGGGCAAGGTCGTGGTGGTGGCGGGCTTCCAAGGCGTCACGGAGCAAGGCGAGGTCACCACCCTCGGACGGGGCGGCTCCGACCTGACCGCCATCGCCGTCGCCGCGGCGATCAAGGCCGACCTCTGCCAGATTTTCACCGACGTGGACGGCGTCTACACCGCCGACCCCCGCATCGTCCTGGCCGCCCGTAAGATGCCGGAGATCTCCTACGAGGAGATGCTCGAGCTGGCCTCGAGCGGCTCCAAGGTGATGCAGTCGCGCTCGGTCGAGTTCGCGCAGAAATACAACGTGCCCTTCGAGGTGCGCTCCTCCTTCAACGACCAACCCGGAACCATCGTGAAAGCCATCGACAAGACCCTGGAGGACGCCGCCATCGCCGGCGTCGCCCTCGACCGCCTGCAGACCCGCGTGACGGTCTCCGACCTGCCCGACTCGCCCGAGGCCGTGGCCGCCCTCTTCGACGACCTCGGCGAGGCCGGACTGAGCGTCGACATGATCATCAAGAACCTCGGCAAGGACGGCCGGGCCAACCTGACCTTCTCGGTCACGACCGACCAGTTCGCGCGCGTCGAAAAGGTCGTCGGGCAGACGCTCAAGCGCCTGGGAAGCGGCACGGTCCGCTCGGCGGGCGAGATTTCGAAGCTCTCCATCGTGGGGGTGGGCATGATCTCCCACCCCGGCGTCGCGGGAACGCTCTTCAAGGCCCTGGCTTCGGTCGGCGTGAACAGCGAGCTCATCACGACCTCCGAGATCAAGATCTCGGTGGCGGTCGACCCCGGCAAGGCGGACGCGGCGGTCCGGGCGGTGCACACGGCCTTCGGTCTCGACAAGGCCTGAGGGGGCACTCGCCTCTTGCCCGCGGGCGGGGTTCGTCCATCTTTTGGGACGATGCCGCGGCCCCACCAAGTCGCCCTGCTGTTCCTCGCCACCCTGTGCGGGGCCCAGCAGACGCCGCCCACCGCCCTGGACGCAGACCCTTCGGGTCGCAATGCGCCGGGCCAGGGCCGTCGCGCCCGCATCACGCTCGCGGAGGAGGCGCTCGCCTCGGGCTTGGCGGGGACGGCGGGCGAACTCTTCTCAGCGGCCCTGGCCGACACCACGCTTTCGCCTGCCGAACGCAACCAGGCGGGCATGGGCCTCGCCTCCGCCCTCATCGAACGTTCGCGTCTCGCCGAAGCCAAGGCGGCCCTCCGCTTCGTGCAGGACGGTCCCGCCAAGGCGCTGCGCGAGGGATTGGTGGCCGCGTTGGAGAACGACATGGAGTCGGCCGCAAGGCACGCCTCGGCAGCCGCTCCGGAAACGCTGCCTGAACACGAGAAGGGCTGGGCGCTCACGCTGCGCTGGATGGTGGCCGAGACGAACGGCAGTCCGTCCGGCGCCTCTGCCGCCAGGGAGGCGGCGCTGCGCGCCGCGGTGTCGCCGGAACAGCGCGCACGCATGGAGGCCCTCGGCGGACTCGCCCTCGTGCGCTCGGGCAAGGTGGATGACGGATCGCTTGTCGCGCTCCGCGAGCTCTCCGAAACCGCCCGCGGAACGGCCCTCTCCTTCGTCTACGCGCGCAACCTCGCGCTGGCCC
>JBJTIX010000047.1:0-1550 GCA_046095205.1 Opitutia bacterium | reverse complement strand
CAGGCGCGGCGACGGCTGGGACGCGATTCGATGCGGATCACGTTGATGCCGCGGTCGGAGAAGGCCTTCAGCGCGGCCTGGAGCGAGCCGGGCTCATGCTTGAGCGCAAGGACGACGCTCGTGACCTCCTCCTGGGCGCCGGGAGGATTGGCGGCCGACCCGATGACGAAGAAGCGCGTGGCGTTGTCGCGGCGGTCCTGGATGCCGCGGGCGAGCACGGGCAGGCCGCGCGACTCGGCGGCCGCGGCGGAGGCGACCGCGGCGCGGCCGGCGGGTTCGCGGGCGACCTGCTCGACGGCGGCGGCGGTGCTGTCCGTCTCGGTCAGGGCGGCCCCGGGCAGATGGCGCGAGAGCCAGCCGCGGCACTGCGCGAGCGCGATGTCCTTGGAGAGCACCTGGCGGATCTCGCCGACCGGGCCGTGGCCGACGAGGCACTGCTCCACCGAGAGGGTCACCTGGGCGACCACCTTGAGCTCGGATTCGGCGAGCAGGTCGAGCGAGTGGCTGACGACGCCCTCCGTGGAATTCTCGACCGGGACGACGCCGTAGGAGGCCTCGCCCGACTCGACCGCGGCGAAGACGTCGGCGATCGAACGGAGCGGGAGCGAGGGGACGCTCGTGCCGAACGCGCGGAGCTGGGCCTGCTGCGTGAAGGAACCCTCGGGCCCGAGGTAGGCGACGGGCCGCTGCATCTGCGCCCCGATGGAGAGCGAGATGATCTCGCGGAACACGGCGCGCACGCCGCTGGCGGGCACGTCCGGCGCGGCCTCCGTGAGCGCGCGCAGGACCTGCTCCTCGCGCTGGGGGGCGTAGACCGGGGCGCCGGACTTCTGCTTGGCCTCGCCGATCAGGCGGGCCACCTCGAGACGACGCGCGAGCAGGCCCAGGATCTCACGGTCGATCCGGTCCACTTCGCGGCGATGGTCGTCGAGGCTCATCTCAGGCGGGCGCGGCGCCCGACTCGCCGGCGGGCTCGGAGGGCAGGCCGACGTCGGCGTCGCCCACGGTGACGGGCGTGGTGGCGCGCGTGATCCATTCGGAGATCTGCGCGGGGGAGAGCACGTCGGAGGCGGGAAGCTCGCCGAGCGTGCGGAGGCCGGTGAAGTCGAGGAACCGGTCCGTCGTGCCGTACTGGATGGGACGTCCGGGGAGGTCGGCGCGGCCGGTGACCGCGACGAGCTCGAGCTCGAGCAGGCGGGTGAGCGCGCTGTCGACGGAGACGCCGCGGATGGCCTCCATCTCGGGACGCGTCACGGGCTGACGGTAGGCGACGATGGAGAGGGTCTCGAGGGCGGCCGGGCTGAGACGCTGCGGACGGGGCTCGCCACGGAGCAGCCGGACCCAGTCGGAATAGGCCGGCGAGATGACGAGACGGAAGCCCTCCGGCCCCTGGAGGATGCGGCAGGAGTCGTTGGAGTCGCGCCTCTCGGCCTCGAGGGCGTCGACCGCCTCGCGGATCTGGGTGGCCGTGAGCAGCGTGGGCACCTGGTCGATGATGTCCTGGATGACCTCCTGCACCGGCGCGGCCGCGGGGGCGGCCTGGGCATGGT
>JBJTIX010000046.1:0-1722 GCA_046095205.1 Opitutia bacterium | reverse complement strand
CTTCCGGCGAGGACCAGGGTCCGCCCGCGGACGAGCGTCCTCCGCACTGGTAGGCGCTTGCCAGCCCGCCCTGTCTCGGCGAGCATCTTTCCATGCGCCTCCTTCTCGCCGCCGACGCCGTTCCCGGGACCGACGTCACCGACCCCCTCAGCTTCTGGGAGTACGGCATCTACTTCGTCGTCGCGATCCTCATCACCGTCTGGGTCGGACGCACGCTGTTCCGCAGCGGACGCCCGTTCCTGGTCGACGCCTTCCAGGGGCGCCAGGAGATGGCCGACTCGGTGAACCACCTCCTCATCGTCGGCTTCTACCTCGTCAACATCGGCTTCATGCTGCTGTTCCTCGCCACCGGCAGCCGGCCCGAGCGGCCCCTCGTCGTGGCCGAGCACCTCAGCTGGAAGCTCGGCATCGTGGTCGTGGTCCTCGGCGTGATGCACATGCTCAACCTCCTCATCCTGAACGGGCTGAGGAGCGGCGGCATGAAGACCCCCCCGCCCGCGATTCCGCCCCGCTCCTGAGCGGCGCGCCATGTGCGGGAGGGTGACGCAGTTCGGCCCCTGGGCCGGGGCCGTGCGCGAGCTCGGCGTCGAGCCGCCCGCCGTGGCGCCGCGCTACAACGTCACGCCCGGCACGCCGGTGGTGGCCGTGCTGTCCGTGGGCGGCGCGCTCGTCGCGGAGGCCGCCGACTGGGGCTTCGTCTCCCCGCGCGCGGTCGGGGGCGAACGTCCGCGCCCGCACGCCAACGCGCGCGTCGAGGGCGCCTACGACCGGCCCGCCTTCCGCGAGTCCGCGGGGCTGCGCCGCTGCCTCGTGCCGGTCGACGGCTATTATGAATGGAGCGTCGAGGGCCGCGTGCGCGTGCCGCATTACTTCCGCGCCGCCGACGGCGGCCCGCTTGCGCTCGCCGGCCTCTGGTCGCCGGCCGCCGGTCGGCGCACGTTCTGCCTGCTGACCGTCGCGCCCAACCGCGAGGCCTCCGCGGTGCATTCGCGCATGCCCGTCCTGCTTGCGGGCCCGGCGCGCCGCGCGTGGCTCTCGGAGCGGCCCTTCGCCGCGGACGCCTTCCACGCCCTCGCCCGCACCGCGCCCGACGGCTCGCTTGCCGTCCACCGCGTCGGGCCGGACGTGAACCGCGCCGACGCCGAGGGGCCCGGGCTCATCCTGCCGCCCGGATCGGCCCCTTCCCAGGGCGACTTCCTTTCTGATTTGCTAGGATGACCGCCTTCGGCTGAATCGTGCGTCCTGATGTCCGGGCCGCTCCACACGCCGAAGATCGTCGCCAAGCCGTGGGGACGTGAGATCTGGTTCGCCGACCAGCCGGCCTACGCGGGCAAGGTGCTCGAGGTGAAGGCGGGCCGGCGCCTGAGCCTGCAGTACCACGAGCGCAAGACCGAGACGCTCTACCTCCTCTCGGGACGCGTGCGGCTGACGTTCCGTCCGCCTTCCGGCGCCGCCGCGCCCGCCGCCCCGGACGTCGGTCCGGCTGACGAGCACGTCTGGACCCCCGGTCAGGCGGTCCACATTCCCGTCCGCACGATCCACCGCTTCGAGGCCCTGGAGGACAGCGTCCTCATCGAGGTCTCCACGCCCGACCTGACCGACGTCGTGCGGCTGCAGGACGACTTCTCCCGGCCCGCCCGCGGCTGACCCCTTCCTCCTGCGCCCAGTACTGGGGTTCGTTCTCGGCGGCACGAGGGTCGCCTGCGGCGTCGTCACCGAGGG
>JBJTIX010000045.1:0-8031 GCA_046095205.1 Opitutia bacterium | reverse complement strand
CGACCGCAAGTTCCGCATCGGCGACCTCGTCACCGGCAAGGTCTCCAAGATCGCCAACTTCGGCGCCTTCGTGGAGCTCTCCGACGAGATCGACGGCCTCGTGCACGTCTCCCAGCTCGCCGAACAGCGGGTCGAGAACGTGAAGGACGTCGTGAAGGTCGGCCAGGAGGTCACCGCCCGCGTCATCAAGATCGACAAGGAGGACCGCCGCATCGGCCTCTCGATCAAGGCCGCGAACTACGACGCCGACCGCCTGCAGGCCGAGATCTCGAGCTACGAGCGCATCAAGGGACCGTCCACCGGCGGCGCCCCCGCCTCCTCCTCGGGCTCCTCGAGCTCCTCGTCGTCCGGCAGCGGGGACTTCAACAGCCTCGGCGACCTGCTCGACAAGGCAGGCAACTGAGCCGCGCGCGAGCCGCGAAACAGACCCCGGGAGACCGGGGTCTTTTTTTGTGCCCAAACGCCGGGGAACGGACAGCATGGGGTTCATGGCGCCGCGCGCGAAAGGCTACCGCAACTTCGCCCTGCGCGCGGCGTTCGCGCTGGCCTGCGTCGCCGCCTTCTCGCTGTCGGGGGCCGCGGAGCGCGCCCCTTGGGCGGCGCTGGCGCTGGACGCGCTCTGCGCGGCGTTCGTGGTGTGGCGCGTGCTCTCCGCGCGCACCTCGGCCGTCTACCTGACGCTGTGGGGGCCGCTGGCGTGGCTCGCGCCGAAGACCACGGCCGCGGCGGTCTTCCTGTTCGGCGGCCGCAAGCACGGCGCGCTCGCCGACGCGAAGCGCGAGGTCAACCGGACGGCGCGCTCGCTCGGCGGCGACCCCGAGGCGGAGGGCAACCGGCTGCGCCTGCTCGGGGATCGCGACGGCTCGGCGACGCTCCACGAGCTGCGCGCGCAGATTCTCGGCGCGAAGCGCCGCATCCACGTCTCGACCTACATCCTGGCGGAGGACCGGGTCGGCAAGGAGATCGTCGCCCTGCTCGCCCGCCGCGCCAGGGAGGGCGTGACGGTGCGGCTGCTGGTCGACGCGGTCGGCAGCTGGGGCGCCCCGCTCACGCTCTGCCGTCCGCTGCGCAGGGCGGGCGGACAGGTGGCCCGCTTCAACCCGGTGCTGCCCTTCCAGGGCAAGGGTTCGGCGAACTGGCGCAACCACCGGAAGATCGCCGTGTTCGACGGCTGCCGCGCGGTCATCGGCGGACAGAACCTCGGGCTCGACTACATGGGCGACGAACCCTCGCGCCGCCGCTTCCGCGACTGCTCCTTCCTCCTCGAAGGGCCGGCGGCGGGCGCGCTGGAGCAGGTCTTCGTCGCGGACTGGTGCCAGGCGACGGACGAGCCGCCCTCGGCGCACGAGGCGCTCCTACGCGAACGGCCGGACAAGGCCGGCCCCGTGCGCGCGGAGATCGTCGCCTCCGGCCCCGACTGCCGGGACGACCCGCTCTGGGACACCTACGTGCGGCTCGTCTCGGGCGCCCGCAGCAGCATCACGGTCGTCACGCCCTACTTCGTGCCGGACCGGATGCTCTTCTCGCTCCTGATCGCCGCGGCGCAGGCGGGCAGGCATGTGCGCCTGATCGTGCCGCGCAGGTCCGACCACCGGCTGGTGGATTTCGCCCGGCGCTGGCACCTGCGTACGTTCCGCGAGGCGGGCGGCGAAGTGCTCTTCTACGGCCCGGGCGTGCTGCACGCCAAGCTGACGGTGGTGGACGGGGAGGCGGCCGTGGTCGGTTCGGCGAACCTCGACATGCGCTCGCTGTTCCTCAACTACGAGGTGGCGGCGGTGATCCGCGACGCGGCGGCCGTGGCGGCCGTCACGGAATACTGCGAGGGGCTCGCGGCGCAGTGCGGCGGCTACTCCGAGGACCTGTACCGGCGCAGCCGCTCCCGGGTCGGACGTGCGATCGAGGCCGTCTCGCGCGTGCTCGCGCCGCTGCTCTGATCAGCCCAGGAAGGCGTTGAGCCGCACGGAGAGCCCCTTGTCGGGCAGGAGGAAGCCGTCGTGCCCGGCGTCGGTGACGACCTCGTGGTAGGCGGCGTTGACGCCCCCCGCGGAGGCGGCCGCGACGAGCATGCGCAGCTCGCTGGTCGGGTAGAGCCAGTCGCTGGAGAAGCCCACGGCGAGCAGCTCGGGCCCGTCGGGCTTGAAGAGCGAGCCCGCCGCGGCGCGGGCCGTGAGGTCGAAGCGGTCCACCGCGCGGGTGATGCGGAGCCAGCTGTTGGCGTCGAAGCGGCGCACGAAGGAGCTGCCCTGGTGCTCGAGATAGCTCTCTACCTGCCAGCGGACCGCGTCGCCGGGCCGCGAGCCCGGCACGACCGCCCGCCCGAACTTCTGGTCGAAGGACGCGGAGGAGAGGTAGCTGATGTGCGCGATCATGCGGCCGACGGCCAGGCCCGACTCGGGGCCCTCGCCCGGAAGGTAGTGGCCGCCGCGGAAGGCGGGGTCGCGCTCGACGCAGGCGCGGGAGACGGCGTTGAGCGCGATCGCCATGGGCGACTGGCTCAGGCCGGCGGCGAGCACGCCGATGCGACCCACTTCGGCAGGATGGTCCGCGGACCAGAGCAGGGCCTGCAGGCCGCCCATCGAACCGCCGACGACGGCGTGCAGGCGGGAGATGCCGAGGTGCCGCACCAGCAGGCGCTGGGCGCGGACGATGTCGCCGAGGGTGATCTCGGGGAAGAATCCTCCGTAAGCGGCCCCCGTGCGCGGGTCGACGGACAGCGGTCCGGTGGAGCCCTGGCAGCCGCCGAGGCAGTTCATGCCGATGACGAAGAAGCGGTCCGTGTCGACCGCCTTGCCGGGCCCGACGAAATGATCCCACCAGCCGGGCTTGCGGTCGGAGGGCCCGTATCGTCCGGCGACATGATGGTCACCGCTGAGGGCGTGGGCGACGAGGACGGCGTTGGAGGCGTCGGGCAGCAGCTTGCCGTAGGTCTCGTAACGGAGCGTGAGGCCGGGAAGCTCCCCTCCCAGCTCGAGCGGGAACGGGTCCTTCGAGACGAAGTCCCGGAAAACGGGCGCGGGGAGCTCGCGCGCGGAAGTCTGGGCCGTCGGTTCGGACATGGCTCCCGGACAGTCCAACCCCGCCCGGCTGGGGAGGCAAGTGGCCATTCGATGTTGCCACGTCATAGCCCCCGGGAATGCTGTGGGGGCATGTCCCACGGTCACGACCATGAAGACGGATGCTGCGGCGACGCATCCCGGCGCGTCGACGCCGCCCTGACCCGCATGAAGGAACGCTCGCTGAGGGTGACCGCCCCGCGCATGAGCATCCTGAGGGTGCTGGCCGAATCCGCCGATCCGCTGAGCGCCGAGGACGTGCACCGCCAGGCCGGACACGGCGCGCTCGACCTCGTGACCGCCTACCGCAGCCTGGGCGCCCTCGAGGAGGCCGGCGTCGTGCAGCGCCACCCGATGGAACGCGGCAAGACGCTCTACGCCCTCGCCACCGGCCACCATCACCATCACGTCGTCTGCCGGAAGTGCGGCCTCATCGAGCGCCTTCCCGGCTGCGACATCTCTCGCATCGAATCGGCGGCCAAGGCGAAGGGCTACTCCGACCTCACGCACGTGATGGAGATCTACGGCGTCTGCCCGGCCTGCTCGGCCCATGGCTGAGTTCCCCCGGACGGCCTTCATCCTGGGGGCCGGACTGGGCACGCGGCTGCGCCCGCTGACCGAACGCACCCCCAAGCCGCTGCTGCCGATCGGCGGCAGGCCGATGGTCGAGCGCACGATGGAACGGCTGCACGCCGCCGGGACGCGCCGCTTCATCGTCAACACCCATCATGCCGCGGAGGCCTGGCCGGCGGCCTTCCCGGGCGGGCGCTGGCGCGACGCCGAGGTCGTGCTCGTGCACGAACCCGAGCTGCTGGACACCGGAGGCGGACTGGCGAACATCGCCGGCCTGCTCGGCCCCCAGGACCCCGAGCTCGTGGTCTGGAACGGGGACATTCTCTGCGAGTGCGACGTCGCCGCCGTGGTGGAGCACCACCGGGCCAACGGGGCCGAGGCGACGCTCGTGGTGCGCGAATCGGGGCCCGTGACCAACGTGCGCATCACCGACGAGGGCGACGTCACCGACATGCGCGACCGCCTCGGCTCGGCCGACCGCCCCTACCAGTACACCGGCGTGTGCGTCGTGACGGCGGAATTCGCGCGGGGCGTGCCGGCCCGCAAGGAGTCGCTGGTCGAGCACCTGCTGCGACGCATCCAGGCCGGACGCGGCAAGGTGCAGGCCTTCCTCGACCGCTCCGAACGGTGGCATGACCTCGGCACGGCGGAGGAATACGAATCCGTGCGCGCCCGGCTCGAACGCCCCGTGCGCGGCTCGCTCGACGTGGCCGCCGCCGCGGCGCTGCACGGCTGCTCGCCGACGGACGGCGGCGCGGTCATCAAGGGAGGATCGGGACGTCGCTTCCACCGCGTCGGGACCGGAGCGGGCGCCCCGGCCGTGCTGTGCGTGTACGACGACAGCCGGCCCGAGAACCTCGGGTACGGGGCGATCTGCTCCGCGCTGCACCGGGCCGGCCTGAACGTGCCGGCGGTGCTCGCGGAGGACCGCGAGGCGGGCACGCTGCTGCTCGAGGACCTCGGCGGCACCGACCTCTGGACGCTGGCGCAGGATCCGGCCTTCCCCTGGCCCGCTTTCGCCTCCGCGGTGGAGGAGGCCGCGCGCCTGCACCGCGAGGGGCCGGCCGCCACCGCGGGCGTCGCCCTCATGGAGCCCTTCGGCGAGCCGCTCTACCGCTGGGAGCGGCAGTACTTCCTGGACAACGCCGTGGGGCGGCGGAAGTTCGACCAGGGCGTGCTGCGCGAGGCCGAATCCCTGGCGGCGGAGCTCTCCGCCCAGCCGCAGGTCACCCTGCACCGCGACCTCCAGTCCCAGAACGTGATGGTGCGCGACGGGCGGGCCTGGTTCATCGACCTCCAGGGCCTGCGCACCGGCTGCGCCGCCTACGACTTCGCCTCGCTCGCCTTCGACCCGTACCTCGTCCGTCCGGACATGCAGCTGTGGCGTGTCGACCTCGAGGACCACGCCCGCGAGGCGTCCGGCTGGAAGGCCTCCCGCGACGCCTTCACGCACCTCCGGCACGTCGCCGGCGCCCAGCGCCTGATGCAGGCGTGCGGGGCCTACGGCTTCCTCGGGCGCGTCAAGGGACGGACCGAATACCTCGCGCACCTCCCCCAGGGCCTGCGCAACCTCTCTGTCGCGGAGGGCGTCGCGGGCAAGCGCCGGCTCGCCGCGCTCGCCGCCGAGCTGGCGGAGGAGTCCGTCAGGCCCCGTTGACCTTCTCGTCGAGGAAGCGCACGAGCTCGTCCTCGGACATGCGCACCTGCGTGAGCGTGTCACGGTCGCGCACGGTGACGCCGGCGTCCTTCTCGACCGTGTCGAAGTCGACCGTGATGCCGTAGGGCGTGCCGATCTCGTCCTGCCGGCGGTAGCGGCGGCCGATGGCGCCGGACGCGTCGTAGAAGACGCTGAAGCGGCGGCGCAGGCGGCGGTAGAGCGCCTCGGCGCGGGCGACCAGCTCCGGCTTGTTCTTCACCAGCGGGAAGACCGCGGCCTTGTAGGGGGCGACGCGGGGAGGCAGGCGCAGGACCGTGCGGGCCTCGCCCTCGACGACGTCCTCATGGTAGGCGGTGGTCAGCAGGGCGAGGAACACCCGGTCGACGCCGACCGAGGGCTCGATGACGTGCGGGATGAAGCGGGCCTTGGCGGCCTCGTCGAACCAGTCGAGCTTCTGCCCCGAGACCTGGCTGTGCTGGGTCAGGTCGAAGTCGCCGCGGGCGGCGACGCCCTGCAGCTCCTGCACGCCGAAGGGGAACTCGAACATGATGTCCGTCGTGCCCTTGGAATAGTGGGCGAGCTTCTCGGCCGGATGCGGGTAGAGCGAGAGCTTCGCGCGGGGGATGCCGATCGACTCGAACCACGCGAGGCAGCACTCGATCCACTCGCGATGGGCCGTGGCCCAGTCGGCCGAGGGGGCGACGAAGTACTCGATCTCCATCTGCTCGAACTCGCGGGAGCGGAAGATGACGTTGCGCGGCTTGATCTCGTTGCGGAAGGCCTTGCCGACCTGGGCGATGCCGAAGGGCAGCTTCACGCGGCCGGTGTCCACGACGTTCTTGAAGTTGATGAAGATGCCCTGGGCGGTCTCCGGACGGAGGTAGGCCGTGGCCGAGGCGTCCTGCATGGCCCCGACGTAGGTCTGGAACATCATGTTGAAGGAGCGCGGCGGGGTCAGCGAGCCGGGCTTGCCGGTCGCCGGCGACGGAATGAGCGCGTGCTCCTCGGGCTTCGCCTCGGTGTAGTCACGCAGCGCGACGGGCTCCATCGCGCCCTGCCTGGCGAGCTTGCGCTTGAGGTCCGAAGCCATCTCCTCGGCGCGGGCCTGCATGTCCTCGGACTCGAGGACAGAGACGTAGCCGATGGTCTCGCCCGCGACGCGGACGGGGGCGAAGAACAGCTGGTCGGCGCGGTAGCGCATCTTCGACTCCTTGCAGTCGACCAGCGGATCGGTGAAGTTGTCGACGTGCCCCGAGGCCTTCCAGGTCGTGGGGTGGTGGATGATCGACGAGTCCAGGCCGACGATGTCGTCCCGGCGGTGCACGAAATCCTGCCACCAGGCCTGCTTGATGTTGTTCTTCAGCTCGACGCCGAGGGGGCCGTAGTCGAAGAAGCCGTTGAAGCCGCCGTAGATGTCGGAGGACGGGAAGACGAACCCGCGCCTTTTGCACAGGTTGATGATGGAATCCATCTTGTCGGACTTTTCGGCCATGGCTGACCCCAAATAACCCCGCACCCCGAGGGGGCCGCAAGCCTGTTCACCGCTGGGGAGGGGCCGGTTCGGTCGTCAGTCCGCGGGCCTTGGCCCGCCAGGCGAGGGCGGCTTCGGACACCGCCCGGAAAGCGGCGGACAGATCGGCGGAAGCTCCCTCCATGACTCCGCGGGAGGATTCCAGCGCCGCCGCGACCGAGCCGAGGGCGGCGGAGGCGTCGGCGAGCCGCACCTGCAGCAGCGCCAGACGCTCGGGCGAGACGGCGCCGTCGGCCGCCTCGACCGCCTCGCGCAGGCTGCGGCAGGCGCGGGCCGCCTCGGCGAGCGAGGGTCCTTCGGCGGCGGCGCGCGCGGCGGAGGCGAGGCGTTCCGATCCGGCCACCCATTCGCCGTTGAGCCTCGCGGCGCGCTCGGGATCGGAAGCCGGCATCCAGCGGTCGAGATCCGACTCCAGCTCCTCCGCGATGCGCGACAGGTCGAGGCGCGCGGCCTCGCCGAAGCCCTCGGCGAGCCTTTCGTATGTCTGCTGAAGCGTGCCGCCGACCGCCGGGATCTCGCCGGGCCGGAGTCCGGCGGGCGGAACGGCGGAGGGCTCCCAGAGCAGCTCCACCTGGGGCAGTCCCGAGGCGGGGCTCACGGTGATCAGCCGCGCGACCAGTCCGCGCGCGACTTCCTCGCCCAGACGGTCGGAACGAAGACGGTCGGCGAAGCCGCGGTCCTCCATCGACTCGGGATTGAGGCTGATCCGGAGCTCCGGCCTCAGCCGGCGCTCGGCGTCCTCGCCGAGACCGATCGAGGCCACCTGCCCCACCACGACGCCCTGGACCCGCACGGCCGTGCCGGAAGTCACGCCATGGACGGAGAACGCGGGGCGCACGACGACCTCGACGAGCGGGGCCGACCAGGCGCGCCACCACGACCAGCCTCCGAGGACGGCCGAAACCAGGACGAAGCCGAGCAGGCAGGCTCCCAGCGCGCGTCGGCTCATCCCGCGGCCTGGGGGTAGCTGCCCAGCCACTTCACGACCTCGCAGCGCCCCTTGAGCTCCGTCACCGCCGACTGCACGGCGGACGAATCCCAGTGGCCCGGGAAATCGATGAAGAACTGGTACTCCCAGGCGCGGCGACGGCACGCTTCAGCAGACATACGAAAGGCTCGCCGAGGGCTTCGGCGAGGCCGCGCGCCTCGACCTGTCGCGCATCGCGGAGGAGCTGGAGTCGGATC
The DNA here is from genome assembly GCA_046095205.1 of Opitutia bacterium. GTDB lineage: Bacteria > Verrucomicrobiota > Verrucomicrobiia > Opitutales > UBA953 > UBA953. Next base: position 32 of record JBJTIX010000045.1, on the reverse strand, counting down.
TCGACCGCTGGATGCCGGCTTCCGATCCCGAG